>JAFUUG010000088.1 GCA_017483905.1 Bacillota bacterium | reverse complement strand
GGATATATTCTCGTTCCTTTATAAAACGGATTGCTCAAAATGTAGAGAACAATTTTTCTTGAAAATTTACCCCGTTTGATTTTATATCCAAGACTCTCCATTTTTCGTGAAATATCCGATATACTCATGTTGTTCAGATAATCTTCACATACCATTCTTACCGCTTTCGCCTCTTCCTCATTGATGATATAACCATCATCCGTATATGTATAGCCGTAAATTTTCGTATGCGGGTCTAAATATTTTCTCTTTTCGGAATCATAAAACTCTATATGCCTTGTTTCTTTTCTTCCGCTATAAAACGTAAATATCATATCGCCGCTCGGATGAACGAGGATATTGCTTACCGCATTTGTGAATGTATTTTCATCAAAGCTATCGAGTCCGAGCATTTCACAAATAATGGCTTTCAGCTTTTTCTCCGATACGTTTTTACTTTGGCAGTCCGCCTTTTTGCTCCGCAACTTTTTATAGCACACCCACATTTCACGGGAGTATGATACATAATGACTTCCGCAGCAGGCACAGGTCATCTTCGATGAAAAACACAAAACACCCGATATCCTGTGTGCCTCTTTGTTGAATTCAAAGCTTTTCTTCATTTTGTTCTGTACCGCATCATATATCTCTCTGCTTATAATTGCTTCGTGATGTTCGGCAACATGATACTTTGGTAATTCGCCGTTATTCTTCTTAAACTGCCGCAATTTTGGTGAAAAATATTTCTGCAAAAGCAAATCGCCCATATAAATATTGTTGCATAGAACACCTTTTATAAATTGCTTTGTAGTACATCGGTATCCGTTTTCTTTCAGCCATTTGGCAGTTCGAGCCATAGACACATCGGCAAGATAGTCATCATAAATTTTTCTTACTGCTACCGCCTCACTTTCGATAACATTAAAATCTCTGTCATAACCGAAAGCATAAATCCCCCACCCCACCCCTTTTTCAAATTTTTTCCGTATACTCCATTTGATGTTATCGCTCTGTGATACGCTTTCCTGTTCCGCAAAGCAGGCAAGTAATGTCAGCATAAGCTCCCCATCAGCCGATAGAGAATTTATATTTTCCTTTTCAAATCGTACTTCGATTCCAAGCACCTTTAGCCGCCTTACCGTCTGCAATAAATCAACCGTATTTCTCGCAAATCTCGATATACTTTTAGTAAGAATTATATCGATCATACCTTTTTCACAGTCATCAATCATTCGCATAAATGCTTCACGATTTTTTGTTGATGTGCCGCTTATAAAAGCATCGGTATAAACTCCGGCATATTCCCAATCAGGATTATTTTGTATCAGCTCATTGTAATAGCTGACCTGCTGGGAAAGTGAGTGATTCAATCTGTCACTTTCCATAGAAACTCTTGCATAAGCAGCCACTCTCTTTAGCTTTTGAATCGTTGGTACGATAGGTTCTATCTTTCTTATTTTTGCCATTTGATCTCTCCTTTCGTATTATATATCACTCAAAAACCAATATTTATCAACGAAATATCCGAAAATAATGTGCCGAAAACGGGCTTGTATTTGTTGAGGAAAATTGTATCAATCTGACAATAGTCACTCCTTGATATAATGCCCTCGCTCAACAATTTCTTTGCTATGCTCATTGTGGTTTGGTACAGTTTTTCGTTTCTGAATTCCGCCTCAGACATTTTCGGCACCTCCAAATCTTGATTTTATATAGCAGGATCGGCTGCAATATTTACGGTGAGAATTTCCGTAAACTTGAAATTCAGTTCCGCAGCAGCAGCATTTATAACTGTATACTGCTTTCTTGTTCACATCATCTCTGTGGCTGTTCCACCAAGCCATTCTGCATTTGTCGGAGCAAAACTTCTTCTCTCTCGTTC
>JAFUUG010000087.1 GCA_017483905.1 Bacillota bacterium | reverse complement strand
ATTAAAGATGAAAGCAGTTATTCCGGTGAGGAATTTATTATAGATTTTGATTACTGCATTATTAATGCTGATGTTCCGTTTATAGAAGATGATGTCAATACTTTTATTGATGAAAATAGCATTGAAGAAACAATAAATTTTAGTACACATTTGAAAGAGGAATGAGTTATGGATTATATAGTTGTTCAAGCAGGTGGAAAAGGTACAAGACTTGGTTATTTAACTCAAAATAAGCCAAAAGCATTATTACCTGTTGAAAATCTGCCTCTGATTTTTCATTTAATAAAAAAATATCCCGATAAAAAATTTATTGTAGTTGGCGATTATCTCAAAGATGTATTAAGGGAATATTTAAATGTATTTGCTGATGTAAAATATATAATGGTAGATGCTGTTGGAAACGGAACGTGCAGTGGTGTAAAACAAGCACTAAGAATGTTGCCTAATAATGAACCCTTTATGTTTATATGGTCGGATCTGATACTTCCTAATGAGTTTTCTTTGCCCAATGATTATTTAGAATCAAATGCTGAAAATAATTATATCGGTATATCGGAAACTTTTCCATGCAGATGGAGTTTTTCTGATAATGAGATAAAAGAAGAAGTATCAACTCAAAATGGAATAGCAGGTTTTTTTCTTTTTAAAAATAAAAGTGTTATTTCAGATGTACCCGAAAGTGGTGAATTTGTAAGGTATTTAAAAGCAAAAAATATAAAATTTAGTACGGTTGGATTGGCAGGAACAAGAGAATTTGGATTGATAGAGGAATACAACAAATTGCAATCGGAAAAATGCAGACCATTCAACAAAATAACCGTAAAAGATAACACCCTTGTAAAAGAGTATGTAGATGAACAAGGAAAAGCTCTTGCAAAAAAAGAAGTGGCTTGGTATAACAAAATTATAGAAAAAGATATAGCTATAATTCCCAAGATATATAAAACAGAACCTTTAACTATGGAGTATATTAAAGGAAAAAATATATATGAATGCGATTTATCTTACATAGAAAAGAAAGAAATTTTAAAGAAAATAGTTGATGCACTCAAAAAACTTCATAATTTGGAAAAAATTAATGCAGATTATTTCAGTATTAAAGAAGCTTATTTTTATAAAACAATGAGGAGGATATCTTCTGTAAGAGATTTGATACCTTTTTCGGAACAAAGGAAAATAGTAATAAATGGAAAGGAATGTAGAAATGTATATTTCTATAAAAGAGAACTTGAAAAAAAATTGGATTCGCTGAAGAGTGAGAATTTTTATTTTATTCATGGAGATTGTACATTTTCAAACATTATGCTTAAAGATAACGGTGAGCCTGTTCTGATAGATCCGAGAGGATATTTCGGCTATACACAATTTTATGGTGATGAAAGATATGACTGGGCAAAATTGTACTATTCAATTATTGGAAATTATGATAGATTTAATTTAAAAAATTTTCGCTTGAACATAACAGATGAAAACATTCAATTAAAAGTAAAATCCAATAATTGGGAAGATCTTGAAAAAGATTTTTTTGAAATGACATCTGTAAACGAATACGAAATAAAATTGATACATGCTATTATATGGCTTTCTCTTACTACCTACGCTTGGCAAGACTATGATAGTATTTGCGGAGCGTTTTATAATGGATTGTATTATTTGGAGGATGTATTATGATTACATATTATGAAGATGTACTATAGGTAATAAAAGATTCTATTGAATCGATACCGACTGATTTATATGAAAAGATTCTGAATGAATCAATTACTGTGTTAAAAAATCAAGGAAAAATTATAGCAAGCGGACTCGGCAAAAATGTTCCGATATGTGAAAAATTTGTTGGCACACTAAATTCATTGGGAATAGATGCACGTTTTTTACATACGAATACGGCTATTCACGGTGATTTAGGAATGGTGAGAAAAAACGATGTGGTTTTTCTTTTATCAAAGGGTGGAAATACTCACGAAACAGTGGAGCTTGCTCAGTATCTTAAAGAAAGGGGAACTTCCACATGGCTTATAACATTTGCTGAAAAATGTAAAACGGCAGAAATAGTTGAAAAAAGACTTGTTATGCACCTTACAAATGAAGGAGATGAATGGAATATCGTTCCTAACAATTCAACCACTGTTTATCTTATTCTTCTTCAGGGTATATCAATTGAAATAGCTAAGAGAATGGGAATAACATTAAATGAGTTTAAAATTAATCATCCTGGTGGAGGAATTGGAGCAAAACTTTCAGGAAAAAACTTATGGTAAATATTTTAAATATGATACAGTATAGCTTGTTGAATTCATTTTTATGAATGAGTAAAAAAGGCAAATTATGGCAGAGAGGTGTTTTTATGAATAATGATCAGCCGATTATAAAAAGATTAGAGGAAATGCTAAGATTTATTGAGAAATTTGAAATTATATATATATATATGGAAATGAACATGATCAGTTGATGCTGAACAAATATTTAAATATGATAGATTATACAGTATCAGGATACATTATTTCAGATAATAAGTTTAATAAACTTCAGGATTGTAAAAATTGCATTAGTTGCAGTAAACTAAAATCAAATTATAAAGATTATTCTGATATAGGGATTATAGTGGCAACATGGGATTTATACTTCAATGAAATAATTGCTAATCTTAATGAAATAGGATTTCCTATTATGAATACATATTTTTTACCCGGTTGGAATAAAAGAACTATTAGCCATAAAATGACACCGAGGTCAAAAGAAAGAATCGGGATTGAAGTTAATTTGGCAGATCATTGTAATTTAAATTGTCAAATGTGTGATCATTTTGCACCTCTTGCGAAACCAACATTTTTAGATATAAAAGCATTTAGAAAAGATATGGAACGATTAGCATATCGTACAGACAATCATATTGGT
>JAFUUG010000086.1 GCA_017483905.1 Bacillota bacterium | reverse complement strand
CATTTCAGGCATCATATGATCCATAAATATTATATCATAATAATTATTTTTTGCAAGTGCTATGGATTCTTCACCGCCGGATGCTTCTGTTATTTCTATTTTTGTGGCTTTGAGGAGATTTACGAATACTTTTCTGTTCATGCTGTTATCATCGACTACGAGTATTTTTGCTTTAGGTGCGGTGAAAGAGCGTGAATATGTGTGTTTTTCGGTGGATTCTTTTATTCTTTCCTCAAAATTTTCGATAGGGGTATGGTCTGTTATTTTCTGTGTAAGGTCAAAATAAAATTTTGAACCTTTGCCGTAAACACTTTCTACCTCTAATTTACTGCCCATAAGGTGAAGAAGTCGGAGTGTGATATTCATTCCGAGTCCCGTTCCCTCGATATTTCTGTTTCGGCTCTCTTCGATACGCTCATATTCGACAAATAATTTCGGGATATCTTCTTCTTTTATGCCGATGCCCGTATCTTCGACTTCAAAATGGAGTATCTCGTTTTCGCCCTCTTCTTTTCCCGTTACACGCATCCATACTGTTCCCGAATGGGTGTATTTTACTGCGTTTGTGAGGATATTTGTGAGGACTTGTCTTATACGGACATCATCGCCGAAATATCTTGAGGGGAGGTCTTTGTCAACGTGTATTTCAAAAATAAGGTCTTTTGCTTTTGTGCGGGCGGATATCATGTTGTTGAGGTCATTTATAAGACTGGAGATATCATAATCTACAGGGACTATCTCCATTTTGCCCGATTCTATCTTTGAAAAATCGAGGATATCGTTTATGAGGGCAAGGAGTGTCTGTCCTGCGGTGAAAATATCCATGGCATATCCCTTTATTGTCTTTTCTTTAGATTCACGGAGTATCATTTCATCCATTCCGAGTACGGCATTGATAGGAGTTCGTATTTCGTGGGACATATTTGCAAGAAAGCGGCTTTTTGCTTCATTTGCAACTATTGCCTCTGCCTTTGCCGCTTCAGCGGTTTTCATTGCTTCAACTGCTTCTATATGTGCTGCTTCTGCCATTTCAAACTGTTTTCTGAGATCATTGGCATGTTTTTCGACATTTCTGCGGTAGTTATTTATAACTATGTGTATGTGCTGTGCCGCTATAAGAATGAAAAACATAAGCATTGCGAGATCTTTTATGTGAAACGGGGATTCGTTCTCACCGTGCATACTGCCGATAAATGCAAACATAACAGCGGCAAAAAAGCAGGCTATTGCGGATATATCCATCCATATTACCGGTTTGCCTTTCTTTTTGTATTTCCAGTAGATTATCATTGCGGCTATGACGATGAGCATTACACCGAAAAATGTAAAGAAATATGTTCCCATTTCCGCAAGAGTTGCAACTTCAAGAAAGTTAAGCAGAAGAAAAAGCGTTGTAACGGCTGTGGCTGTCCAGAGGATAAAACTTGTGAATTTAGGAAAATGGAGATTAAATCCACGCTTATAAAACATCGCTATGTACGGCGGCATAAGGGTCACGGAAAAATAACCGAGTTCATCGAAAAATGTCTGATTTCCGTAAAGAGTAGGCAAAAGTTTTGTGCTTGCCATACTGAATCCCGATGCAAGAAGAGCGAGTACTACAAGAAGTGCAAGACCTCTTGTGCGCTCCCCGGCAATATGGCGGACTATATCAAGAGATAAGAGAATGACAGAGCAAATAAGTATGAGAACACATATAAGAATAGGGATCATACTTTTTCGCAGAATGTCTATTACAGTGACATCACGCTTGGCTATGAAAGCATCATCAAAGGCGACAGACCTTGTGGCATCAGCTGTGAATAATTCAAGGCGGAGATTTTTGGCTCCATGTATGTCGGTAAGGTCGATTATGATGTTTCCGACTTCTTCGGCGGTAAAGTCCATGTTAAATTCGCCGAGAGGGTCATTTTCACGGTTGTATAAGTCATAGGGAGGCTCGTGAGAATAAAGAGAGTCTGTTGGCATATGGTCATGGTGTACCGTATTGATAAGACCTGCTTCGTAAAAAGGCTTGTCATCTATAAACAGACGAAAGCCTGCGTTTTTTATATCAAGATTGAGGGCAAGCCCGCTGTATTCATCGGTTATTTTATGTTCAAGAACTATGGCTTTATTCGGAGAATTGAAAACATAGGGCAGTTCAATATGCTTATTGCTGCCGTCAAGGATTGTCCAGCCACTGTTAAAGACATATATAGTGCCAAAGGATTCGTTTGCTTCGTCCTGACTGTAAAAGGGAGAAGCTATCTGATAACATAAAAGGAGGATAAATATCATTGTGGCTATCCATGCTATAAATGCACCCGGTTTCATATATATTCACTTCCTGTTTTTTTTATTTATATATATAATAACAAAAATGTGAAGATTCGTCAATGTTTTGAAACCTGCATTCCCGTGATTCATAACTAGGAATGATGGGATATAATATTTGAAAGTCGCATAAAATCTAAATTTTTTTCAATTGGATATTG
>JAFUUG010000085.1 GCA_017483905.1 Bacillota bacterium | reverse complement strand
TTCATAGACGAGATAGATGCAATAGGACATAGCCGTGCAAACGGATCGGGCAGCAATGTCAGATGGCTTAACGAACTTCTTGCCCGTATGGACGGGTTTGACACAAAAGGCGGAATATTTATAATGGCTGCTACAAACGATCCTGCTTCGCTTGACCCTGCACTGAAACGTCCGGGTCGCTTTGACAAGGAAATAGAGATAACTTTGCCTGATACTGCTGACAGGAAAGAGATAATAGGATTTTATCTCGGCAAACTTAACAAAACAGGGGGCATTAATAAAAGTAACATTGAAAAAATAGCAGAACAGCTTGCAAAAATGACAAACGGTACTTCTCCTGCTGAACTGAAACAACTTGTAAATGAAGCTGCAATACTTTGCGAAACAGATGAGTTGTTTAAGAACGAAAAAGTCAAAGAAGGAAAGAAGGTCTTTATAGCGGCATTCAAAGAAGCTCTTGACAGATATCGTATAGGAGAAAGAAAGCAATGTCAGAAAGAATCCGATTTCGTTATAGATAAAAACGGGACTCTGTCAGCTACTGCAATACATGAGGTTGGTCATGCTCTTGTCGGGGTATTAAAAGGAATAAAACCTTTTGAACGTATTACTGTCATACCGAGGGGAGATACTTTCGGTTATGTCGAAAATTCATCGGAGGAAATACTGCTTACAAAAAAAGATTATCTTGACAAAATATGTGTCTGCATGGGCGGAAGGATAGCGGAAGAACTGTTTTATGAAGATAATATTTCCGTAGGTGCGGCAATAGATATACAACAGGCAACAAAATTGGCCGAAGATTATATAACTCTTTATGGTATGTCCTCCGATGTCGGCTTTCGTGTCGTGCGATCTCAAAGAGGCGGCTATCTCGGAGAAAGCAGTTCATATATTGTATCGGATAATTACCGTGAAAAGATAGATATAGCAATCGATAATTTGTTGAAAGAACAATATGCAAATACAAAATCATTGCTTGAAAGCAGGAAGCGTACTATAAAAATTCTTGCAAAAGAAGTTTTTCACAAGGAAAGTATGAGTGGAGAAGAATTTATTGGGCTATACGAAGATATCGTAGGCAACACCTGAGAAAGTGAGGAAGATAATATGGAAACGGAAACAGATATTGTGACGGATTCGTTATTGGGCTGTTTTGTTGTGAATATTGAATTTCGTCTGAAAAACGGAAAATTGATCTGTTACAGGGAAAAGGGCTGCGACGATTCGGTATTATCCGAAATAAATATAAACGTAAGCCCTGAACAACTCGGATATGCAGATAACATAAATGAAATGACCGAAATGCTGAAACGGGGAATATCTTACGGATATGATGAAGATAAAATACTTGATAAAGAAGCACCTGAATTCTTGGAGCGCCTTGAAAAACTGAAATCTATTGATGAGATAGAGAAGATAACGATCACGGGAGAGGAATACGGAATACATGGGGAGAAATACCGCAGATCGGTCACTTACGACCTGAAAACAAAGAAAGTAAGTGCGGAAGTTGAGGGCAGAGAATTTGAGGGTGAAGGAGCCGGCTGCTGTCTGAATTTTTGGTGGGATATCAAAGAAGATAAAGAGGCAGAAATAACATTTATCGGAGATGAAGAACAGAAGAACTCCGAAGAAGATGATAATGATGAAGAATGGAACGATTTTATCAAAAATAATGAAGATATTTTTAGATTTGATGAAGCGGGAAAAATATTGCGCAAATGTAACAAATACGCCAAAGGAGAAGTGGTGATCCCTGATGAAGTGACGGAAATAGAAAATAATGCTTTTCGTGATTGTAAAAAAATAACAAAGATAATATTTCCAAGAGGAATAAAAAGAATAGGAAATAATGCGTTTAACAATTGTAAGTGGCTCAAAAGTGCAGAGATACCCGAAAGTGTGACAAGTATCGGGGTCAATGCTTTTGGGATGTGCGAAAGCCTGACGAGCATAAAGATACCCGAGGGTGTGACAAGGATTGGGCAAGAGACTTTTAGGGGCTGCGAGAACTTAATGAATATAGAGATACCCGAAAGTGTGACAAGTATCGGATATATTGCTTTTGAAGCATGCAAAAGTCTGAAGAATATAAAAATACCGGAAAGCGTGACGAGGATCGAAAAGGCTGCTTTTTACAATTGTCGCAGCATGGTGAGTATAAAGATACCCGAAGGAGTGAGAAGAATCGAAGAAGATACTTTTTGCGGCTGCAAAAGCTTGATAAATGCAGAGATACCCAAAAGCATTACAAGTATCGGGAAAGAATCTTTTCATGGATGTCTGAGTTTGAAAAGTGTGAAGATACCGAAAAGTGTGACGAGGATCTGTGACGGTGCTTTTTGGTACTGTGAGGATCTGACGAATATAGATATACCAAAAAGTGTGAAAAAAATCGGGGATCATGCTTTTTCCGATACAAAGTGGCTTGAAAACTATCCGGGTGATTTTGTTATAGTAAATGATATTCTGATAGAGTATAAAGGCGCAGGCGGAAATATAGAGATACCAAACGGCGTGAGGAGGATAGGTGAGGTAACTTTTTGGGAACGTGCAGATATTAAGAGTATAAAGATACCTGAAAGTGTAAAAAGTATCGGGTATAGTGCTTTTTATGGGTGCGAAAATATGACGAGTATAGAGATACCCGAAAGCGTGACAAGTATCGAGAACGGTGCTTTTTCTTACTGTGAGAATTTGACGAGTATAGAGATACCCAAAAATGTGAAGAATATTGAAGGTTATACTTTTAATTGGTGCAAGAGTCTGAGGAGTATAAAGATACCCGAAAGCTCGACATGTATTGAGAATAGTACTTTTTGTAATTGTGAAAGTCTGACTGATATAAAGATCCCCGAGAATGTGACGAGTATTGAAGATTATGCTTTTTGCGGGTGCAAAAGTCTGACAAGTATAAAGATACCGCAAAATGTGATAAATATTGGAAATGATGCTTTTTTCGGGTGCGAGAGTATTACAAGCATAAAGATACCGGAAGGGGTGACAAATATAGGTCGAGTTGCCTTTTCGGAGTGCAAGAATCTGACAAGTATAGAGATACCAAAAAGCGTGACAGAAATCGGTAGTTTGGCGTTTTATAAGTGTGATAAGCTGATCATAAAAGCACCTGAGGGAGCTTATGCACTGGAATATGCGAAGGAATATGGCATTGAGACCGAGGAGATATGACAGAGGTGGTGTTGCATCTCTGTTTGAAATTTAAAAATTCTTGGTATGACAAGGACTTGACCGAGAGTGTCGGAAAAGTCCTTGTTTTGGTGTACCCAGTGGGCATATGTTCTAACGGGTGAAAATCCCCAATCCGCACGACAACGGGAAGGATATAACCAAAGCGATGGTGTTCATCGTGAGTTGAAATCTGAAGGAAGGCAGAGGCAAATCTCCAGTCTGACGAACAGAAATCTAATCAGGCTGTATGCAAGGGTAAGGCTTCCAAATAAGTCAAAGTCTAATAGCTGTACGGAATTGTATGCGGTATATGAGGCAGATGTATGGAGAGAAAGAACGTGTGAGTACTTGGTGAGGTCTCGTCAGCGAGAGGAAACATGGTATAAGCCCCGTAGTAACAACGAATGGTGAGAAGTCAGCAGAGGTCATAGTACCAAACGGTTACAAACGCAAGGGAAGGACTGAACTTTAGGAGATGTTAATCAATGAATGTAACCGAATGCAGAATTAAGAACAGAAAATTTCATAAAGAGAGCTGTCTTCAAATGGTATCTGCGGAACAGAATGAGTGTGAAAATATTCGCCAAAGACAGGCGGAAGGCATATCAGCGGCAAAAGCTCGCAGTGTAAAATTTGGCAGATCATTTCGATTCAAATCTGAGTTGATCAAATAATATAATTTTTTGTGAAAAAATATTGCATAAAAAATATTGTATGGTATAATAATTATAGTAAACGACAAAAGTACTTGTACTTTGGGCGTTTACTCGCACCGACTGCGTGCCGCAAAGCGGCTGTATTCCTTATACGCAGTCGTGTGCATCCCCCGGAGGGTTATATTAAACGACATTTTTTAATGTCGTTTAATATATAAATAGAGAGAAATTGGTTTGGAGGAATGGACAATGATAATAGAAGTAAGAGCGAAGAATTGTTATGCATTTAAAGATGCTATTACATTTTCTATGAAAGCAGATATGCGAAATAAGAAATTTGGAAGTAATGTTCATACAGAAAATAATTTTAATGTTCTTAAAACAGCCGGAATTTACGGACCAAATAATGCAGGGAAAACTTGTTTAATCAAGTGTATAAGAGCAATAAAGAGAACTCTTTTAAATGAGAAAAGTGGATTGATGTCTAATATATTTTCGGAAAATGATGTATGTGAGTTAGGAATAACATTTATGATGATCGGAAGAAAGTTTTCCTATGAGTTTAAGTATAGTACCAAAAAAGATGAGTATATATATGAATCATTTTCGGAAATATTAAAGGATCAGTATAACAATGAGAAGGAAATTTTTTGGCTGAAAAAGGATACCATAAATAAAGAATACGATTGTATTGATAAAGATGTGTCAGCAATGATTCCGATCGTATCAAAAAATAATTTGTTATATTATGTGATCGATACAAGTAAATTCGAACGTATTAATGAAATGAAACAGATACTTATCGGCTTTGCTGAGAAAATCGATGTAATAAATATGAACAATATCCCAATGGAACACACAATTGAAATTATGAAGAATGAAAATCAGTTACAGCAGAAGATAGTCGGTTTCATAAAGAATGCTGATTTATACCTGGATGATTTTGAATATGTCGATATGGGTAAAATTTATGTTAAGGGTGAAGATGATAAAAAACCGGAAGAGAGTGTGTTTGATTTTCCTGAAAAATTTATGGATCAAATAAGATTGGTTTCTACATATAAGGGAGTGTCTGTACCGAGTATGATATTTGATTCAACGGGAACGAAAAAAATAGCTGCTCTTGCAAGCTACGTCATAGAATCTTTGGAACAAGGCCGGATATTAATTGTTGATGAACTGGACAGTAGCATTCATTTCAAATTGACGAGAGCTATTGTAGCCTTATTTAATAATGAGTTGAATACTGATGCACAGATGATATTTACTATACATGACATTAACCTTATGGATTGCAAGAAAATGTTCCGTAAAGAACAGCTTTGGTTTGTTCATAAAGATGATAACGGTGTGTATGTATACTCCCTTGCTGATTTTACGGCACAGCAAGGTGTCAGAGATACAACGGATATTGTTGATAAGTACAGAAAGGGAGCATTAAGTGCCTTGCCTGAACCGGAACTGATTAATTCTTTACTCAGTGTAAAAGGAAATTTAAAGGAGGATACAAGTGATGCCAAATAAGCTCCCCAAATTTTTTGATAGACATAAGATTTGTATTATTTGCGAGGGTAGTGAGGAATATGAATACTTGAATCGTCTGAAAGAACTAAAAGTATGGAAAGAACAATACGATATTTCACTTGTTGATGCCGCCGGTAATGGTAACATTCCGGCAAGATATCAAGATCGCTACCAAAATGGAGGATACGAACTCGTACTTATTTTTTGTGATACCGAAAAAAAGCCGCATGAGCAATATGAGGATATCAAGAGTAAGATCAATAAATTTCATGGTATTAATAATGCGGCAGATGAGGTTATTATTTTTGGAAATCCCGGCACGATGCAGATTATATCTAAACATTGGACCGAAGAAAATATTAAATCACCCGCAAAACCAATCAATGCCCCTTTGGTAGAAAAATATACAGGTGTAAAGGATTATAAGGCAAAGTCTAAACAGGTGAAAGAGGTCATGAAATACATAACTGAGAATAACTATGTGGACATGTGTCGAAGAGTGAATAATCTGACTTCGGAAGATCATATTGGAGGAAGTAGTAATTTTGGAAAGTTTATGCGATTGTTTGAAAGTGATGATAGTGGATGGATCGAAAAAATAAATGAAATATTGGAGGAATAGATATAGCATTGTTTAGTGAATAAAATATGTTAGTTGTTCTTTCAATTATGAAATGAATAAACAAAATATTTTAAGTGATTAAGGATAAGAACATTATAGCATATAATGTTTGCATGGATTATATTGACCCATAATTTGACCCACAATGGAATGATAATAGATGATAAACAAAGTAATTAATGGTAATAGAAGAAAATAAAAAATGTGATTAATGGTACTGTTTAAGAATTAATAGTAATAGAAGGTAAATGTGGTTCAGAACTCATAACCCGAAGGTCGCCTAAACAAATCCGTCTCCCGCAACTCTGATTTTTGGCTCAGAACATAATGTTCTGAGCCTTTAATGTTTTTGTGAAAAACCCGAAAAAGCTGTTATTGGGAACGATTTGGGAACGATTGATTTTTGTTGTGAAAAAAGTAAGTATTTGAGCCAAATTTTATAAATCGTATAAATGATTTTTATTGGCAGAATATTATCATGTTGTAATTAAAAACTATGTCTGAAATTAATAAGATAATATTGCCATTACAATGAATCATTGATTCATAATGATGCAATAGAATAGAACAGTCAGCAAAATTTAGTTTACCATGATTACCATTCGCCGAGCAGAAAATCAGTTACACCCATATTAAAATGCAAAGGGTAGTTGTGAGTTTACATCTACCCATTTTGGGATGTTTTCTATACCGAATTGTTTAAACATCATATATTCCCCATCAGCCAATCCACCACATTTACTGACTCAATACCGTCATAATCGCCGAGGGTGAATCGGTCGAGGGTCAAAATCGTTTTAGTGTAGTTATCGGTGATCTTTTGCAACGGTGTTATTTCACGTTTAAAGGTATTTTCATCGGTAAGGGAGGCTGTTACCTGATAATAATGCAGGCGGTTATCCTTTTCTGCTATAAAATCAATCTCAGCTGCACCGATTTTGCCGATATTTACCTTATATCCTCTACGGAGCAGTTCGAGGTAAACTATAT
>JAFUUG010000084.1 GCA_017483905.1 Bacillota bacterium | reverse complement strand
TATTATCTTCACTCATTTAAATCACTCCTATTTTGAAGCATTCTTGAATTTTCTCTTTTCGTAATCTTCCTTCATTTTATCAATGCTTTCTTTCATAAGTTCATATAAAGAATTTGTATCGGATATAGCTTCTTTTATATCACTTTCCGATATGCAGGACTTATTATTTGCAAAAGCGGATTCTACCGCATCTTTAACAACGCCCTCGATATCTGCGCCGCTGAAGCCTTCTGTCTTTTTTGCGAGTTCATCAACCGATATATTGTCGTTTGGTCTGCGTCTTTTAATATGTATTTCAAAAATCTTTCTTCTTTCTTCTTCTTTTGGAAGACCTACATAAAAAATTTCATCAAATCTGCCTTTTCTCAGAAGTTCCGGAGGCAATTTAGATATATTGTTTGCTGTTGCAACTACAAAAGTCGGACTTTCTTTTTCCTGCATCCATGTGAGGAAATTTCCGAAAAGGCGGGTCGTTACTTCACTGCCGTTATCTCCGTTTACACCCGCAAATGCCTTTTCAAGTTCATCGACCCAAAGAACGCATGGTGCGACAGCTTCTGCCAAAGCTATTGCTTTTCGGAGGTTTCCTTCCGATTCCCCGACATATTTTCCCATAAGTCTGCCCATATCAAGCCTTAATAAAGGCACTTCAAAAAGTTTCGCTGCTGCTTTTGCACTCAGAGATTTCCCACAGCCGGGAACTCCTGCTATAAGCACTCCCTTAGGCATATCGACACCAAATTCTCTTGCGGAATTTACATTTTTATATATTTTTGATTTCTTATTCAGCCAGCTTTTGAGATTTTCAAGTCCGCCTATATCAGAGATACCTTCTTTCAATGGTATCATTTCAAGAATACCCGCTTTTCTTATTACCTGCTGTTTCTGCTCAAAAATGAGGTTAAGATTCTGTCTTGTAAGCTCTCCGCTTTCAGCATAGGCGAGGGCAAGTATATTATTTATCTCAAATTCACTCAGACCCTTGAATGCAATGGTAAATTCTTCAAGAAGTTTTTCGTTTATAGGAGTCAGTTCATTTTCTGAGATAAAGGCATTTATTGTGGTTTTTATTTCAACCGAATCAAGATAATCCATTTCGAGTATCGTAATGAATTGTTCGAGTTCTTTCGGAATAACAAGGATATTTGAAACGAATATTATAGATGTGTCCGCACCCTGATTTATCAGCTTTGCAAGAGCCTTTATCTTGGAGGCTATTCTCGGTTCTTCGAGGTAAGAATGAATGTCTTTGAGTACGATTATCTTTCTGTCTATCGAATCGAAAGTATTTAGTGTGTCAAGCATTGTTTCAAGCGGACAGCCTTCCATAAAAGCTGCCTTTGTTTCAAAATCAACGTATCCCTGAGATTCGTTCCACTCGCAGATATCTCTGTTCTGAACGACAGATCGGATTATTTCATCGGTTTTTTCTTCTTCAAAAGTGTTTATGTAAATGATTGGAAACCCTGCGTCTATGTATCTTATAAGTCGTTCTTTTATAGATAGATTATTCACTTTATTATCACTTCCCTAATCAATTTGTTGTCTGAATCATGGCTTTTGCTCTATAGCTTGAATTATATTATTTTCATACAAATAATTCAAAATAGTTTCTGTATCAATATCATCCAAATGATTCATATAGAACATTTTATTGCCAAAACTGTTTAATGATGTTCCTATAACGATTCCCTTATTCCTGTTTACGATTAAAAATCTGTCATGGATTTTATTACAGCTTATTTCTTTTAAAGTACTATCATCAGGAAGATTTTTTTCTATGGTTTCCTTTAAATCATTACAGTAAGAATTATTTTTTGTATTATTTATTGCTATTATTTGTTTGAAATTTAATTTCTGTAATAATTCTATCAGCATAGATTGATATTCTTCATAGTCTGTATACGGCTTACAAAACAAATACGAATCTATGATTATTAATTCTTCTCGATTCTCGGTTTTGATAAGAGCTTCTTTTATATAATCATTAATTTTATTTATTTTTTCCTCATTGCTCATATGCTTAAATAAAATTTCCTCATTTAAAACTTTAAAATCTTTTTTTTCTTGAGTAATATTAGTGTTAATTACGAGATAAAATCCAAATTTATTTAAAAGAATTTTATTTATCGAATAAATAAGATCACCATCAATCAAGGTCGAATCTTTACAATTGAATAGTTTTAAATCGGTAGTAGTCGGCTCAAGTGAATACCCAAATTCGCTCAAAACAATGTTGACATTTTCTAAATCGTTCTTAGAAATACTGATTACTTCTGAATTTTTATTACAAAAATTATATAGACAATAATTAACCATAATTTATTACCTCCTGTATGTTACTATAAAAAAATATTTTAAAAATAATCCTTGAAAAGTTACCATGTTTTTCCGAGTCTTTTTAATTGATTTTGTGAGTATTCATTTCCGTCTCTTGCACCTTTCTGATACCATTTGACAGCTTCATCTATATCTATACTTACTCCTTTGCCGTACTCATATATCCAGCCGAGATTGCCGCTTGCCGCAGGTTCACCATTTTCCGATGCTTTGAGATACCACTCCCTTGCTTTAGTATAATCAACAGGGTTTGCTTCATTTGAATAATAATATCCCATTCTGAATTGTGCGGTTGAATCACCCAAATCGGCGGCCTTACGATACCATTTGATAGCTTCCTCCAAATTTTTATCAACGTAATCATCGCCATAGTAGAAATCACTGCCTATTGAATATATACGCCATC
>JAFUUG010000083.1 GCA_017483905.1 Bacillota bacterium | reverse complement strand
GTGCGTAAAGTCAAGTTTCACATACTCCGTCATACATTCGCTACAAAATGGGCAAATGCCAATTTTGATGTAAAGAGCCTTAGTGAGATACTCGGTCATTCAAGCATAAATACCACATTATCGCTTTATGTTCACCCGTCGGTAGAATCAAAGCGTAAATTTATAGACAGCCTTTACGCTGCTTAAAAAAGATTTAGACCGTCAAAAATCTTGTAGGCACAAATTATTTTATGCCTGCTTAATCAATATTTCTTGTCGCAATTCGTAAAGTTTTCAGCTTTACGAACCAGTCATAATTCAAATCTCAAAATACATACCCATAAATATATTATACCAAACAAAAAACAGATACAAACAAAAATCAAAAAAATGGTGGTGAGCAAGTGGACAAAGAAGAAATGAGAAAAAGGACTTGCTGCTTTACTGGACACAGGAATATACCCGCATACAAAACAGCTGAGATAAAGTCAAGGCTTAAATCAGTAATCAGAAATCTTATATCAGAGGGAATAATATATTTCGGTGCAGGCGGAGCATTGGGCTTTGATACGATAGCAGCATTGACCGTTCTTGAACTTAAAGAGGAGTATCCGCAAATAAAACTGATTTTGGTGCTGCCTTGCGAAAATCAGACTTTCGGGTGGTCTGTTGATGATGTTGTTACTTACAACGATATAAAAGCAAGAGCCGACAAGTGTGTATACACTTCCAAAAACTATTATAACGGCTGTATGCAGAAAAGAAACCGTCACCTTGTAGATAACAGCAGCGTTTGTGTTTGCTATCTCACGCAAAATTCAGGCGGTACATTTTATACGGTAAATTATGCTGTGGAGAAAAAATTGAAAATATATAATATTGCAAACGAACAGAGTATATGTTAAAATTATGATAATTTCAAAGTGAGGAGCGATATAGTTATATGACTGAAAAAAATACAAAAATCAACAAACCTAAAGAGATAATAAAAAGTATCAAGATTTTATACTGGAAAAAATGCCTGTGTAAGGAGTTAGATCGTATTGAGGAGAACTTTAACGAAAAAAGAATTGATATGATATTAGAAAAATTAAATAAATTAAACCCCATTGAAATGCCCGATGCCAAACAAGGATGGGAAGATTTTGTGAAAAACTATATGCCTTTAGTTGATGAGGATATGATCGAATAAAATTGTACTCAACTTGAGTACAATTTCAGAAATATAGACAGGTAAGTACAATCGCCACACTTTACCTGTCTTTTTCATATAGATTTTCATTATTTTTTAGGTATAAGTTCCGTATTAAATGATAATTTAGAGTACCACAATATAAATATCAAGTCAAGAATTCAAGAGCATTTTGCTTATGTTATTTTCACAAATTTAATATTTCTATATTGCTAATGTCATCAAAATCTATCATTACACCGTTTATTTTAAGCGTAGCATTTGTTTCGTCTATTTTCTCGGCTGCACCTACCGTTACAATATATATACCCTCATTCGCACGATACTTATCGGGTACATAATATGTAACGGCAGCCTTGACGGTTTCTTTGTTCCTTAATTTTTCCGCTATAGTTACTATATTTTCGTTGATTATCTCCGAATCATCGGCAGATACTTCTATTTTGGGAACGGTTATTCTCTCCTCCGAAGCCAATAATTCAGCGTGACCGTTCAGAGCCGCAAAGGGTGCAAAAATTTTCGCTCTGTCCTCTCTCCGCATTTTAGGGTGCTTTATTGAAAAAAGGTCGTTGTTGTGTTCGGGACGGTCAAGGTCAATTATTTTTGAATAATCAAACATTTAATCACTCCTATGCTCTGTGTCCTCCGATCTGGCGGTTTCTGTCAATAGCCGTAGCTCCCTCCGAGAGATTAGTGCCTTTCAATATTGCATTTTTTCCGTACTTTTCTTTAAGACATAATGCCGCCTTTTGCAGTTTCTTTTCTTTTTCGATATATGAATAATCGGTAAAAAGGTCAAGCTGCCGTACTATCTTTTTTTCTGAAATAACATCATTTGCATTTATAGTAATTCGCCTTATCGTCAATTTTTGATTTATTATCCTGTCAAATACGGTGAGTACGGCACTTGTTATCTCCTTTGTTGAATTTGTGGGATTTATAAACTTATATGAAGCGTGAGCGTGTTCGGGAATGGTTCTGCCGTAATGGTCGATATGTGTTTTTCCAAAATATAAACCCTTGTCTACATTCTCTCTGTCATACCCAATATCAAGCGTTATTCCGCTTGCACATAATTCTTTTTTCAGCAGATCGAGAGATAAACCGTCTGCCATTTCAAAAACAATAATTCTTGCTTTTTCTGCCGTATAAGGACAAGATAACACTTGCCCCGTAGATAAGGAATTTACAGACGGTCTGTAATTTTTTATATCTTCCATAAGGGTAGGCTCTTTTCCCCAAGCGTGGTCGATCATAATTTCCGCATTTATTCCAAATTCCTTATACAATAATTCTTCATTTATAAGGCTCATTGCCGCCAAATCGCCCATTGTATAAACTTGATATTTTTCAAGCCGTTTTGCAAGTCCTCGTCCGATCTGCCAAAAATCTGTAATAGGTCTGTGCGACCACAGGTATTTTCTGTAACTTTTTTCGTCTAACTCTCCTATGCGTACTCCGTCTTTGTCGGCTTGCATTTTTTTAGCGTAAATATCCATAGCGATTTTCGCAAGATACATATTTGTGCCTATTCCTGCCGTTGCGGTTATGCCTGTTTTGTTAAGTACTTCCTTTATGAGCTTTGCGGCTAAATTATGCGGATCTGATTTATAAAGTTTTTTATAGCTTGTTACATCGAAAAAAACTTCGTCAATGCTATAAATGTGCATATCTTCGGGGGCGATATACTTCAGATAGATACTGTATATCTGTGCCGATACTTGAAGGTATTTTGCCATTTGCGGAACAGCAGCGATATATTCTACTTTTTCGCCTGTGGCTCTCTCGATCTCTTTTAGCCTTTGGTTTACTTCAAACAGCCTTGCTCTGCCTGATATGCCGTAGGCTTTGAGTGCAGGAGATACGGCAAGGCAGATTGTCTTATCTGTGCGTGAGGTATCGGCAACAAGCAGCTTTGCTTTCAAAGGGTCTAACCCACGCTCGACACATTCAACAGATGCATAGAAACTTTTAAGGTCTATAGCTAAATATTGCCTGTTCAGATTATTCATAACGATACCTCCTTTATCGAACATACATTCGTAAATTTAGTATATCATCATTTTTAGAATATGGCAATAAGAAAATATGTTTTTTCAAAATAAAAAAATGGCAAATACGATAGTATCTGAAAAAATTTAGTTATTCTTTATCATACATAAGTTTTTCGTTCCACACACATTTTTCTTCAACAAATAAAAAATTTCTTGAAAAACACTATAAATTATGATATAATATTCTAAATATGCAAAGGGCATAGAAATTTGAAAATTATGCAAAAAATAATTATTTTGAAGAAATTTTCAAAATTAACGGACAACTAACGGTGTTTTATGGTATAATAGTATGCGAGGTTACAAAAATCTACAAAAACGACCTTAAAATTTCGTATAAAATTTATGCGAAAAAACGCAAGAAAGGACTTGACAAGCCTATGAAACTTCTGTATAATTC
>JAFUUG010000082.1 GCA_017483905.1 Bacillota bacterium | reverse complement strand
TTCTTTGGTCTGTGACTTCTGTCCATAAGGCTTTCCACAGTTCCATCGTACCTTTTGAGCCATTTATATACCGTTTTACGGCTTACTCCAAATCTTATTGCTGTTTCTGTTATGGTGTGATTTTGCAAATATTTAATCATACGTTGACGAAAGTGCTTTATTTGTGATAACATAGTATTGCAAGGTTCTCCTTTGGTATTTGGGTTTTGGTTGATTCAATTATACCATAAAAAGTTGAACCTTGCTTTTTTATTTTAGTGTTACCTCTCTATCGTACCTCTACGGCGGTATCTATATTTAGTATAGATAAAATATTTTTTACACTAAATACGGTATAATTATTCCAAAAATTATACGATATATTTTGTTTACCGCTTTGTTTTGCAACGAATTTTCAACACCGGTATGTGAGGTATATCATGACCCGCAAGCCAAAGTATATCATTCAATTTGAGTTTTTAAACTTTTTAAAATCTCATTATATACAATGCACAGGTTTATTGCGGTTAACCCTACTCGTTCGCTTTTAATTTTGTCGCATTTCCTTCGGCAACAATTCTTATTATCGCACCCGATGCAATAAGTTCGTTTACGGTTTTGCTCAGCTTTTTGGAAATACTCTTATTCCCCATCGCCGCGGCAAGTTCGGTAAGATTCATCGGCTTATCTTTAAGTGCGGTTAATATTTTATCCTCATAAGCCTTGGTTTTCTTGTTCACTTCGGGTGCAAAATAGCCGTGTACAGGTATTGTGACCGAAAGATAATCTCTCTGCGGGCTCATATCAAATTTCGGCAGATCCGAGCCGTTTTCCGTCAATGCCTTAATTGCATTGGGAAAGCCCGTATTTCTGCCCTCGATAAGTTTCAGCTCTTTCAGAAAATCGCCTATTCTGCGGTTTCTGTACACCCTTGCCCTTATCTGATATTTTGCTATATCCTCATCGGTAATACTTCTGTCAAAACCGGGGAAACTTGTTATTTCAATAGCCTGCGGCGTAATTCTTACCGTTATGGGCTCATTTATCTGATAGGAGCGATGATAGACCGCATTTGACAAAATTTCTTCAATGGCGGCATACGGATAATTTAAAATTTTCACTGCCTCCGCCTTGTTTTTGTCCTTTATGGTTACTTCTTTCAGCGTATAATTCTTTATATATGCAAGTGCATCCTTAAGCTGACGCTGTATAGGCCCCGTAAAGACCTTTTCCGTCATATTTGTTCCGGTTGGGTCGGGAATATCGACCACCTCGATACGAGCATAGCGAAAATACTTTTCGGGACGTTCGCTGAACATAAGTATACCGACATTAAGCGGCTTCAAACGCTCCGTCGGACCCGAAACAAGCTGCATATCCTTTGCTATTTCAAGTACATCCATATTAAGAGAATGTTCATAAAGCGAGCTGTCTATTTCTTTCAAATGTGCACGCAAAAGACCGATATCAAGGTCGGAGATCTCCGCCAACAAATTTGGCCTGTCATCAAACGGAATATCCGATGAAATATAGAAAAGCTCCTTTTCCTCATCGGGAGATGCCACTATCGTGCTGCTGAATTTGCGGATATAATAATACTTTGTTGATTTTTTTGCCTCTTTGCCCAAAACATCAAGCGAGGCCTTGTATGGACGGCCATAACCGCCCGACACCCAGATAACTATCACATAGACATCGTTGTATAAGATCGGCTCAACAACGGGATTATACAACGGTTCAATGCAGCGGCAATATCCCACAAGTTCCTTTAAAATGCCGTCTATACGCTCCTGCTCGATACCCTTTATCGGAAAAACGGGCGAACCGCCTTTCTCCTCGACACCAAGCACAATATACCCGCCGCCGAGATTGTCAATATCGTTTGCAAAAGCACAAATAGAATGTATCACAGCCGTCGGGTTGAAATCGCTTTTGAATTCTATCCTCGTTGATTCCACTATTCGCTTGTTTATCAAATCATCAATATTTATCGGTATGACCATATTTCTCCCTCCCAATACAAAAGGTTTCTTTATATCAGTATATAGCTTTCCCGATATTTTGTCAAGCTATTCGACATAATTTTGTCGAGTGACTCGATAAAATTATGTCGACATTCTAAAATTATATCGAAATCACATCACGTCCGTACCTTAAATACGACCGTTTGTTCTTTCATTGATATTTTCCCGACCTCATACCCATACTCCAAAAGTTCTTTTTTGTATTTCAAAAACGAATGGTCTATCGGTACGCCTGTGATCTCCTCTATTTCCGCAAAAGTCAGTTCGAAAGTCTGCTCGCCGCGGTTTTGGATATATTCCCATAAGGGGTCGTATTTGCTCATTTTAATATAATTTCTCTCCGTCAAATATCTTCATTTTGTCCTTGTTCGGCTCTATCTCCGCCGCACGAACTTTTTCCGCCCAATCTTCGGGCGCAATTTCTTCC
>JAFUUG010000081.1 GCA_017483905.1 Bacillota bacterium | reverse complement strand
TTCTTTGGTCTGTGACTTCTGTCCATAAGGCTTTCCACAGTTCCATCGTACCTTTTGAGCCATTTATATACCGTTTTACGGCTTACTCCAAATCTTATTGCTGTTTCTGTTATGGTGTGATTTTGCAAATATTTAATCATATGTATAGTGGTCACAGGGGAAAATTTTTTGAGTAAAAAGTTAGATGTGCTTATTTGATACCGTCTAAAATCGTCATAAATGGGTCTATTTCGCTTTGAAAATTGTTTTTAGTATAAATCAACGGTTCAAAACGAAATGCCTGTTAAAAACGATTTTAGAGGGCTTTAAGAGGGGTTGTTGTAAAGTTAGAATTTTGGTACTGAAATCAAAGCTGCAATATTGACTTTTTCAGCACCCTTTAAATATATATCAATATTTTGCTCTTTTTTTCCAAATTCATTTTTTTCTGCTTGGTGAACCTCAATACGATAGACTAAATCATTCAGAACATCTGAGGTAATTTCATTCAAGTCTGTATATTTGCTTATTTTTCGGATAAGTTTTTGAGCATCGACTCTTTCTTTTTCAAATTCCGATACGACTTTTTCCAGTTCTTCAATTTCTGCGGTAAGACTTGTAAATTCATCTCGGTATGTAGACATCAATGCACGGAATTCATCTTCGCTAAGCACCTTATGAAGTTTATCTTCATAAAGGCTCTTGTAAGTGTTTTTTATTTCTTCCATTCGCTTTTCTTTTTCTTGTAATCTATGCTTTGTTTCTTCTTTCTTTTGTTTGGAATTTGTTAATTCCGACTGCTCAAGTTCTTTCATAAATTGTTTTGTATCTTTTGTAATATATATAGCCATATCTCTAAGCTGCTTACAAACAATCTCGTTAAGCAGCGGTATTTTTATTGAGTGGATCGAACAGTTTATCTTTCTGTTTTTGTAGGAAGAGCAGAAGTAAAAAGCTTTTTCTTCATCTTCTGTTCGTTTGATATACATTTTTTGTTTACAATCTCTGCAAAATAAAAGTCCTGCATAAATATCGGGCGAATCATATCGGTTACATCTTCGCTTGTTTCCTACAATCAACTGCACGCTTTCAAAATCCTCCTCACTTATTATTGCTTCTTGGGTATTTCTTATAAATACTCTCTCTTCTTCGGGTGTTGTATATCTTTTCTTACTCTTGTACGATTTGCTGTACTGCTTGAAGTTAATCGTGTGACCACAATATTCTCGGCAAGTAAGAATTTTAACGATTGTATTTGCTTTCCAACCGTATTCTTCACTTGAAACATTTCCGACACGAACAAGATTATTTTTTTCTTTGTAGACAGATGGACAATATATTTTCTCACTGCTTAAAATATTTGCAATTTTTGTTGTTCCGTAACCGTCAAGACAAAGTCTGTAAATTCTTCTTACGACTGATGCTGCATATTCATCAATGATCCAATATTTTTTGTCATCAGAATATTTATATCCATAAATCGGCTTAGAAAGGTGTTCTCCGCTTTCGCCTTTTACCCTTAGAGCATTTTTGATTTTCTTGCTTGTATCCTTTATATAAATTTCATTTATCAAATTCATAAAAGCAGTCAAATCATTTCCTGTATTTATTTCGCTGTCAACATTATCGCTGACCGCAATATATCTCACATCATATTCGGGAAAAATAAGTTCTATATATTTTCCCGTTTCTATATAGTTTCTGCCTAAGCGTGAAAGGTCTTTTGTTATAACTGTTCCTATCTTTCCTTTTTCCATAAGAGTAAGAATATTTTGAAAGGCAGGACGGTCAAAATCCTTTCCGCTATATCCATCATCTATAAAAAATTCATAGTTCGTGAATCCGTTTTCTATCGCATAACTTTCTAAAATCCTTTTTTGATTTGTTATGCTGTTGCTTTCTCCGAGAAGATTATCGTCTTTTGATAATCGGCAGTACAATGCGGTGATTTTTTCGTCTGATTGTATCATATATAATCCTCCAATCCGACAGAAACAATCAACCTATATACTCAACCTCGTATGCAAAAATAACAAAATTACTGTGATAAAAACATTAAACAAAGCGGCAAACTTTCATAAGCATTTCAGCTTTCCCCTCATCGTTACAAGCGGAGCAGGTAGACTGCAAGTATCATTATAGGCTTTATGTGTCGTGGCTGTCTGAATTTGCCATTATCAGATTTTATGACAAGATGTTTACTGCTCGTACCTTTACTTCAATTTGATATTTCACAAATTCCATCGTTTACAATTCTGTATGTAAAGTCCCTCCAAACTGTATATTTGAACAGGAAGTCATCGCACATCTTTCATAACGGCTCGCATAAAGCTAAAGTTATTTAATGTCGTGTATTCGGTTGTCAATGTTCAATATTCCGATAAATACTATTTTAAGTATACAGTTTCTTTATGTTTCTGTCAAGATACAAATGTGATTTTTTCCAAATTTTTCTTTAAAAACTTGTGATTTTTTATTTTTGGAAGTAATTTTGCTAAATATCTTCTCTAATATTTTATTTATGATTAATTTTGCTGTCAATAATTTCTTTCGTTTTTTCTTAATTTTTTACTTACGGATTGACAAATTTTTGCTTTTGCGGTAATCTTAAAGTAACAGAGGATTTTAATGCTTTTGCTACTGTGCAAGTATAGGAAGTGGGTACCCACTTCCAAACTTGTTAGGGTAATACCCTAAGACCTATTTGGTGAAAAAATTTCCCCAAACCCCTATCGTTTTGCTTCGCAAAAAATTAAAAATCTTACAAAAAAAGAAAGGAAAATTTTTATGAAAATTTTAAGTAAAAATGTTAATCGAACAAGAAATAAGCAACTTAAAATACGACTGACCGAAGAAGAGTATGAAATTATTAGAAGAAAAAAAGAAATGTCAAGTCTTACAACATATTCTGACTTTGTAGTATTATCTGTTAAAAAAATTCCAATTTTCAATGTTCAGATGCAACCACTATATGAGCTTGCCGAACAAATCAGCAGAGTCGGGAATAATATAAATCAGATAGCAAAAGTTGTAAATATCAATCAGCAAATTTATGAAAATGACTTAAAGGATTTACAAAAACAGGTCAATGAAATATCTGCAATAGTAAAGGATAATATTCATTTTTTTTCATCGGCAAGACTCGGAAAACACAAAGAAGTTATAAAGAAAATAAGAGGTGGAAAGTACGTTGGCTTATGTGAAAATAGTTCCGATAAAGACGGGGACACATCTCCCGAATGTGTTTGAATATGTGGAAAATCCGTTAAAAACTCACGATAATATTCTTGTATCGTCTTATATGTGCAGTACGGAAAATACTTTGTCTGATTTTGAGAGTGTAAGACAGTTTGCAATGAAGAAAGGAAATAATGTTGCTCATCATATTTATCAGTCTTTTTCGCCCGAAGATAATGTAACACCTGAAATGGCTTTGATGATTGGAAAAGAGCTTATGAAAAGAATGTATCCCAATCATCAATATGTTATAGCCACTCACACCGACAGAGAACATATTCACAATCACATAATAGTAAATGCTGTTGATTTTGTCAGATATAAAAAGATAAATAGTAATAAGGAATCCTTAAATGTTTTGAGAACAATTTCTAATGATATTTGCATAGAAAATAATTTATCTGTTATAGAGCCGAGAACGACTGGCAGTATAAAAAGATTGAAAGATACCATAGACGAAGCTATAAAAAATTCCGATTCTTTTGAAGATTTTTTAGGCTATATGCAAAGCAAAGATTACGAGATAAAAACAGGAAAATATATTTCTCTAAAGGGTGCAGAGGATAAGAGATTTAACCGCTTGAATTCTATCGGCACAGCTTATACGGAGAGTGCTATCCGCCGAAGAATAGAAAATCCTAATGTTACTATAAAGAATAAAGGTCGGCAAGTATATGATAATAAATCTATTCGAGGGTCGAGAAGAAAGAGATTAAAATTTGATATGTATCACGCTATAAAAAAGGCTGATTCTTTTGAGGATTTTATTAGAATAATGAGTGAAAAATATGAAGTAAAGCGAGGAGTACACCTTGCTTTCAGGTCAAAAGATGCCGAAAGATTCATAAGATGCGACAGCTTAAAAAGTTTCGAGTATACAGAAGAAATGATAAGACTTAAAATCGAAAATCCAATCGAATTTGAGCAATTGAAAAAAGAACGAGAAGAAAACAAAATCGAAAAAGTCGTATCATCAGATAGCAGGATTATTTCAAGGTCACAGGCTAAAAAGAATGTGGATGCACAGATAAAAACGATGAAATTGTTATCTGAAAACGGAATTACAAGCATAGAACAGCTTGATAAATTCATTGAGGATATAAAAGCCGAAGATAAGAAAGAAAAGAACAGAATATCTCAAATAAAACGACAGATTTCAAAAAAATTTGATGTGATAAATTCCAAGAAAGCCTACTGGAGATACAAACCTATTGCAGATAAGGCTCGAAGTATCAAAAATACAGATGAAAGAGCAGCATTTATTGAGGAGCATAAGGAAGAACTTGAAAAGATGAAAGCTGCTATTGTCATAATGAATAATGCAAAAGATTCTGACGGTAATCTTCCTGCGAAAGAAGAAATTTATACAGAGATAGAAAGACTGAATGAAGCTAAAGAACACCTCATATCTAATAACGAATTGACGCAGGAGCGATTAACACGATTTGAAAATGCCCGATACAATCTAACTGCCGATGAAGATGAAAAGCAGGAACAGAAAGAAGAAGTTAGACGAAAATTTTCAAATCATTTTATATAAAGATATAGCACCTTATCCCGATAATGAGATAAGGTGCTATATTATAGACTCGGATCATTTTTATTTTTTGATTTTGGTTTTTCATCTTTGGATATTCCATTATCTTTTTGTGCAGCCTTGATTTTATCAGACAAATTACGCATATTTGACATACTTTTTTTGGGGCGTTTATTATGCTTTTCTTTGACAGTACTTCCTTTTTGTTTGGCTGCATTGTGAATATCTTGGGTTAAATCGTATGTAACACCTATTTCAGTTACATCAAATTTATTTACACATTTTGATAACCACGAATATTTTTTTGAAAGATTATTTATAACATCTGCAACAGAATAGTATGGCATAGGTTCTTTTGAAACATAACCAGACCATTGCCTATGAGAAAAACCATTCTTTAACAAAAATTTTTCTATGTCTTTATATGCACCCAAATGTGCAAGAAAGCCTTTTTTTGGATAATATTGTTTCAATGCTTTAGTATCCAAATCAAAATTTATTGCTTTTCTTGATTCATCAGTCATATATTACAACCTCTTTACTAAGTTGTAATATATTTTCAATTATAAAATCATCTTCAGTTTTTCCGTTATCACTATTGTAATAAAGCCATTTTTTTACATAAGGCATAAACCAGTCTTGATCTCTTAAATAAAAAACGCAAGAAAAAATAGCACCTAAATCTGTATTTCTGCCATTATCACGATAAAAAATAGATTTACTGTTTGCATCGGTCGGCATTTTAGGAAGTCCCTCTTCTGCAAATAATTCATCAATGCCATTATAAATATCGGCTAATTCATATTTATCTTCCTGTTTGATTTTTTCTTCGTCCAATAATATTTCCAATTTTTGCATAGTCTATCATCTCCTTGTATTTTATACTATGAGCTACTGCATTTTTATTTTACCATAACCGTAATTAAAATTCAATATTTTATAGCGAAAAATAAAAAAAGACGACCGCATATACCCATTTTGTGTATATACGGTCACTTTTTTAAAGGGAAACTTCGTTTTTCTTCTTATCTTTTGGCTGTTCATCGGCTACAGCTATCTCATCGCTGCCAAAACTTTCATTGGCAAACTCTTTGTTAAGTTCACGCAGTTCTTTTTCTTT
>JAFUUG010000080.1 GCA_017483905.1 Bacillota bacterium | reverse complement strand
CATTTTTCTAAAAAAATCTTCAAGCATTTCAGGTCATCTCCTTAAAGCATGAAAATCGCTTTCACAATGAGATATATTTCAAACAAGACAAATATGCTGATAAAGATATTGCTTAAAACCGTTATTCTCTTTTGCCTCATAAGATGCTCCTGTGCTTCTTCTTCGGCTGCAAGCATATCTCTTTCATGCTCGTCGTTATCATCATAAGGGACATATCTTTCAAGTATTTTTATAACTTCTCTTTCAAGAAGCTCCTGCGGATAGGCTTCCTTATTGAATATTTTAGGGTACTTCCCGTCATCCGTTACTGCAACAAAAGCATCCTTTTTCCCGTCATTAAGCCTGAATACCATTTCAAATCCCGATGTATCCGCTGCTGGGTATTGCATTTTTAATTCGTTTATACATGAACCGAGTATCATATCTGACCTCCCATAATAAATTTTTTCAGATTGATTTTTTCCGTTTCGCTTGTTTTAAGTGATGCCGATATATTTTTAAGCACCTGATAATAAGGGCTTTCCCTCGATTTTGGAATATGTACCTTCCTGCATATCGAATACGGAAGTATTTTTATTTTATAAAATGCCTCCCTCCATGTTCTGCTTTCGGTAAACTTATTTAAGCTGCATTTCCCGTCAATAGAAAAATCATCGGGTTTTTCGAAAGTATAAAGAGAATTATACGCAAGTATATTCAGCTTTTTTTCATACTTCATTATTTTTTCAAACTGCGTTATATCGGGTATTGAATTTTTATAATAAAGCATTTTCCAAACATATTCTCCAAAATCCATGTAATCTACTTCTGCGACATACCAAGTAATTTGAGGAGAAAAAAGCTGTGTCATAAGTACAAGCGGGAAATCATCCGAATTACGACAGCTATATATCGTATCAACCGAAAATTTCCCAAGCATACCATAAATTTCTTTAAGACTTTGCGCATATTTATCGGGATATACGGTTTCCGAAAGATCTTGATCTGCTATCCTTCTGTTATGCTTAAATATTCCGTTATTAAATTCACTTTTACTGTCGATAAGCCTGTAGCCCATTTTTGAAAGCTTGTTTACTACAGCATCTCCTCCGGTTAAAAAATGGCAGTCTGCCGTATCTATCTCATAGTCCTTATATTCCTCAAGCTGCACAGCTATCGCATCTGCCGCTTGTATCGTTATATAAGGTGTTATATCGGAAAGTTTCTTTCTCACAGCGTTTTCCTCCTTCAAATTCTTTTTTGCAGATAAATGTATGTTACTGTCCAGCCCACCTCCACTCCGCTTACGCTTCGTGTCGGTTGAGGGGGGAGTTACACTCCACCCCTCAAAGGACATCAAAAAATTTTGTTTACAAAAGCTACGCTTTTGACACAAAATCTTTTCGCTATCCTTTAAAGGCTGGACAGTAACAAATGTATGAATATTAAGTTACTATGAACAACGGCATATCCGAATTATCGGAAATATATATAGCAAATGTATTGGCATCCTTGGGATAATGCTTTTTATCAACTTTACCGCTTCCCTCAACTGCATAAGCATAATTCGGGATCGTAACAATAAGCTTGTCCTCATTCATAACCGCACCGCTTGTTTTCTTTGGATCGCACTCCAATATTTTTTCAATCAAGATTTCTTCGGTTTCAAAATTGCCCATATTTTCAGCGATATATTTTTTCCTAAGCTGAAATTCAAAGTTTACCTCATTTACCATACTTTCATCTGCATCTTTGCAAAGATCTGCCCGTCTTTGCATTAAAGTATCTATGTCATAAACATCTTCAAACACATATTTTCACTCTCACAGCAAGATCCTGCCTATACTCGTATTCCTTGATCTCATCGCAGATAAAATTTTCTTCGTATCAAGCAAATATTCAATCGGCTTATCCAGTTCGGAAACGGTTTTGTTTAACATATTCAGGTTTGTAACGGGAATATATCGTTTCCACTTCGGATCTCTTTCGTCATCAATATCACTTTTGTCGGCAATAACAATGATCGGTATTATGTAATCCTCTTTACCGTCCGGTATCACGTCGTAAAAGTTATAATAAAAATGTCTTGCGTGTTTTTCCGCCTGAAGCGGGATAGATTTTTCAACAGGACCTTTGGAACGATAAGTCCAAGTATCGGTAAATTTTATGCTGTATCTGTATGCCTTTACCTCGATCAAAAATATTCTGAACTCGGTAATAAGGACAACATCAACTTCATCCTGCGTATCGCTGTCGGATACGGTAATAAATTTGTTATCTTTTAACTTTACATTTCCTGCCGCACCTTTGCAATACGGATAGGCAAGTGTATTTATAAGCACCGATTCGCCTGCTGTTTTCTTGTATCTTTTCAGAACTTCGAATACTATCTGCTCTCCCAATTCCCCCTTTCTTTCATCATTCATCTTTGACAGCTTGTTTAGCATAGTATTTATCCGTGATGATGATACTTTAGCCATTATATTTCGATCCTTACACAGCCGTTTCTGAAATATCCCAAGTATACATTGTCCGTTATCTTCCTTACGGCATATTTCGGATCAATATTCGGAATATCTTCCGCAAGATAGCTTTTTCCGTCTTCAAATATTATGGTGTCATTTCTGTAGCTGATAACACGAAGCTCTCCTATATCCTTTGAAAATATGTCAATAAATTCAACCGGATCGTCTATTACTGACATCTCCTCGATTTTCAAGCCTCTATAACGAGTAAGCTTCTTTTTGCACGGTTCAATATCTCTTGCCGCAAAAAGCACATTGTAAAGATCCATTGTATAATCGCTCTTTATCACATCTTTTGCAGTTACCCTTTCAAGCTTTCTTTTGCTTCTTGTATAAGGCGATGGTTCATCCACAT
>JAFUUG010000079.1 GCA_017483905.1 Bacillota bacterium | reverse complement strand
TTCTTTTGCCTGTTCCATAGTCATTTCAAGTTCTTTCTGAATATCATTGTTTTCTTTGACTGTAGCCTCTTTCTTTATTCTTGCACTTACCTTTTCAACTTCTTTATTATTTATCACATTCTCCTGCTTTACATTCTCATAATCAATATCCTCAACAACATACTTTTTCTTCCACTCCTCATAGCTCATATTCTCTATAAGCTCACTGTCATTTTCTTTCGGTATGTACGCTCTTCTCGTCTCTTTCGCCTCTCCGAGTTCCTCTTTTACTTCTTCCTCAATATCATCATCAAAGTATGCAAGCGTAGTCGAACGACAAAACGGGTGCATCGGAGGAAGATTCACCCCCGCCTGTGCATCTTTCACCTTAAATATTTTCCCATCGAGTTTCTGACACTGCGGAGAAGTCCTCAGATCAAGCGTAGCACAATACTCATACTTCTCTATCCCGCTGTCCTCGTAACTCATTATCTCCGTCTGATTAGCAATATAACAGCTTTCTGTCCTCACTAATCGCCTTGCTTGATATGCTGTAGAGCCAAACCTCTCTTCTATGCTTTTTGCTACTTCCCTGTTGGTCTTACCCGTCATAAGCGATATGACCATTTCCCTTTTCAGCTTATCAGCAACATCTTGCGTTCTGCCCCATATCCTCTTACTGTAGTTTTTACCGCTCCATTTCGATTTAAGCAGCCTGTCTATTTTCTTTTCATTCAGCTGCGGCACTTCAAACCCGACACCAAGCCTCTGCTGTATATAGAAATTATTCCTGTTATAGCTTTCCTCTGCCAAATCCGTATAATGCCTTGTACTCACCCTTTTTTCACGCTTATAAACATCTCGCATTAGACCTTCAATATTATTCTGCATTCTCTCAAATCGCTTTATCCGAAAAGCATAAGCAGGACTTTCTATCTCCGAGAGTAATTTCTGTTTTTCCTCGGTCGGTATGCCTTTTCTGATCTCCTTTTTCACATCTTTCAAATCAAGGCTCTTGCTTTTACTCAGTATCTTTTTTGCTTCTTTATCACTCAGACCGTACCTGTCCATTACCTTTGTGAATATCTTATTGCCTTCGCCTATAAGATACTTCATCGCCTCTTCATATATCAGATCTATTTCATCCCCGCAGTCCTCGGCGCTCTCCATATACCGCCACATATTCTCGGCTTTTCTTCTCTCCCAGTACTTCTTACTCTTCGGCATCTCTGTCACCTTCATCTAAAGGCTCTTCCTCGGGCGGTTCATTATCTCTCGGAGAGTGCAGACCGCCACTCTCTTCCTTTACCTTTTCTATCTCTACAAGCGCATCTTCGACAAACGGTATCTGACTAAGCAGCGTTTCTCTGCTCACTATCCCGTCAAGGCTTGATACCGTCTGCGCTATCTCCGTCACATTCTTCGGAAGCCCCCTCGTAAATTGCGGCATAATACTCTCACTGTCTATATTCACCGCTTTCTTCCCGAGGAAGTTACAAAGCAGTTTCAACCTCTTTTTAAGACCTTTCCTGTAATTTGCCGTCTTTATCTTCGTTATCATGTCAAGTCCAAGCAGCTTATATTCCATAGCAACACCGCTTGCATTACCCGCAAAGTTATCATCGGTAATACAAGGCACAAAGCTAAACTTATGTATATCTTCCTCAATAGCTTTTCTCAGCACTTCAACCGAATTTTCATCAAATGTATTTACAAGATATTCAGCCCTTGAACCATCGGGCATTTCAAGTATTTTGCTCTCTTTCAGTCTTTTTCTCGCCTCGTCATTCCCCTCGGCATCTTCGCTGAGTGTAGCACCGTAAACAATAAGCAGACTGTCAAGGAACTGCTCCTTGTCATTCACCCTGTCACTTGTAAGCGTATTATACGCATCGATCAGGCTTATCTGCTGTTCAAAATCTCCGATACCCTTTGCGTTATTCAGATACTCAACAACAGGAATACCACCGAAATAGTGTTCGCTCTCAACGCTCTCCGTCTTTATCTCACCCTCAAAAACAAATATCCTCTGCTCGCTTTCCGTAAATACTCTTGCGATCTTTCTTGTTTTCTGCCGTACATCGTCTTTTTCGATATAGTAATACACCGCAAAAAGTTCCCGTTCCTCAATGCTTTCATCGACCACAATAAAACAATGTTTCGGGTCAAGTGCCTTTATCTTTACATCACTGTTTTCATCTGCATATATAAGCTCATAAGCAAGCCCGTATATGCTCATATTCAAGGCATTTTCCATATCTGCACTGTCGGCATCTGCCATATCGAGCATATCTGTCAATACATCAATATCACCCTCATCAATGGTATATCTTATCGGGTTTCCCAAAAAGTACCCTGTTGCGACATCTGAAATATATCTTGCATGATTACAGACAATTTTATTATTTGCCTGTTTTGACGACTTCTTGACCCTATCGCATATATCATGCTCTCCGAGATAATAGCTTTCATTCCTGCTCATTTTCTCACATATACCTCTATGCTTATCTATCAGCGTTTCAAGTTTTGTCTTATCTATCCCGTTGTTTTCAAATTCCTCACGGCTGTAAGTAAATCTGTACATCTCATCACCACCTAATAAAATCCATAATCACTCTTGTTGAGTATACGAACTACTCTTGCATTTCTTATATCTTCAAGTCCATATCTGAGTGCATCTATCCCATGATTGAAATTATCCACAGGCTCATTTATGTATTCTCCGGTCTTTTTATCTTTCTTCCATGTGTAATTTTCAAATTCCTCTATCAGACCACTGCACCGTTCATCAATGATTATCTTATGCTGCTGTAACCATTGCAGCGAATGTATCACGCTGTCTTTTCCTTTGGTACAAGCTTTTAATCTTGTAATGCCGTCTCTCTGTATTTCATTTATACTCTTCTGCTCCGCACAGTCCGCAATGATGACCTCTTTACTAAGCCCCAAGCTCTTTATCTTTTCGGCAATCTCATTATTCATCATGCCCCTTTTGAAATACTCCCCGATTATATATATCGCCTTATTCGTTTTATCATATCTTCCCCATATAATAGCAGTCGGATCATTTGTAAATCCGAAGTCCATACCGCAGAAAAACTTCATATTCTTTACTTCATCATAGGGTACAAGCCTTTTCTCAATTATAGGAAATACAAGTTTATCAAGTGTTGCAAACTCACCAAGACAATATATCCTATAATAACTCGGATTAGTATTTTTCAGATCCTCAAGCATCTGCTTATAATCATCAGTAAGAAACTTATTATCGAGATATGACGAATGAATTATCTTTGTATTCTCCCTCGCCTGCAAGAACCAGTGCTCATACACCCAATTAGCCTTGCTCACAGGATTAAACATCAGAAATATCTGTGGATATTTTTCTTCCCTCGGTCTTAATCGTATATCAAGCTGAGTAAAATCATCTTCCGTCAGTTCGCTTGCTTCCTCTATCACGATATCCGTAATATCCGCAATGGATTTTATCTTTTCCGGATCATCTATCCCCTTAAATAAAAAAACACTATCGTTAAATAGTGTCAATGTCATCTCTGTCTTATTTTCCGCAAAAGCATGACCGAGTTTACCAAGTATGCTCTTAAATACCGCATATATCGAATGTCGTAAAGTATTCCCGACTTTACGAATGACCAAAACTTTCCGCTTATTAAAAAGTGCCTTGATAATTATTTTCTGAACGGCACCGTAACTCTTTCCGCTGCCGCCGCCACCATAATAAACATTATATCTGCACTTATAATCATTTATATCATCAAGCACCCAGTCATTAAAATACTTTTTATTCAGCTTATCCTTTCGTATGATCTTAAAATCACTCATCTGCATCAAACCAATCTTCATTTGGCTGTATATTGCAGTCAATAAGTTTCTTATCTGTAAAAAGTCCATACCTCTTGCCTATAAGTTCAGCGGCTTTCAATCTTTCCTTTTCCGACACGTCAATGTTTATTATCTGCTGTATACCGTCACCGATAAACTGTAATGTCTGCTCTTTATGCTCCCCACGCATTACCGATGTTAAATATTCCATAACCTCCGCCGCATCAGCCGTCTTTTCGCTGTGTATTCGTTCAAGCTGTTCGGCTATGTACGCTTGAATGTAAGGTTTTGACAAGTTTTCCTGCCCTATCTGCCTTGCGGAATTTCTGTTATACCCTGCTCTGATTGCCGCTTGTGTGGCATTGCAGTCAATCAGATACTCATCGCAAAATTTCTTCTGTTTTTCCGTCATAAGCGACAATCCTCCTCTCCGATATACCCCAAAAAAGAAAAGACACCGCCCACATCGGACAATGCCTTTTCTCCTAAAAGGAGTATAACAATTTTGTACATCTTATCACGATAACATTATAACATATATGTTTTTCATTTTTCTTCATCACTTCTTAAAACATAACGACTAAAAGCCATTAATGCTTTACCATGCTTATTGTAAACAGACCCCAATTCGTAATGAATTTCTTCGCTTATTGCTTCAAAAGTTTTTCCTTCGACATATCTTTTAAATAAAATACTTATGTATACCGCATTATCCATACTCTGTATCTGATCCACAATATCATTTTTCAGCCTTTCAAACCTTACAATATCCGCATTTATCTCGTTTTCAAGTTCTATCTTCCGCAGTACATTTTCCGAAAAATCAAACATCCCTCCACCCGACACTTTTTCACCGGCATTTATCGCAGATACACTCAACATCTTCTCCGACAACTCTTTAAGCTGCTGTTTCTTCTGCTCAATACAGCATCCGTATTTTTCAATCCTCTGCAAATACCTTTTCGCATTCACTTTTCATCACCTCTGCCGCTTTTATCCTTTATTATTTTTATTGCCTCATCTAATGCCGCAACATCTTGTACCCATACGCTGTCAGGCTCGTCCTCTTCAATAAAACTCCGGCTATTATCTTTTAAACTTTCAAGCTGATATATAATATCATCAATACTCATTCTTCTTCCCCTCTTTCCATTTCTTTTCATAAAAAATATCAACGGCTACACACACTGCCTTCCAGTCACAACAATCTATGTACTTCCATATAACACCCATATCAATGTCCGAAGTATCACCCTTATATATATCGCCAATACCTCTGTAAATAAGCGTCTTGAAAAGTTCAAGTTCATGCTTTGTTACATTCGGAGTAATCTTTCTGCAAATATCCAAATACGAATCAAAATATTTTATTACGGTATCTCTGCCCATACTCTCAGCTTTTTCTTTCCTGTTCACCAATTCAAGTCTTTCAATTTCCGTCATAAAATGCACCTTGCTTTCTTGTAATGTCTGCACCTCTGCATATAAGCCCTTTTGCAATACCCTATATTCTCATCAACATAATCGTAACAAACTGCATCCACTTTTCCCTCTGCTATTCTTGCTATCCTGCCGACAGCCTGCACCGTAACAGCATAATCTTTATGCGGTGTAGTCAGAAACAGACGGTCAAGATAAGGTATATCAAGCCCCTCTTTTGCAAGATTATAAGTTGCAAAAAGCACATTTATCTCACCTTTTTTCATTTTCTCAATGGCTTCATTCCTTGACTT
>JAFUUG010000078.1 GCA_017483905.1 Bacillota bacterium | reverse complement strand
CTTTAAAACTATATATAATTATATAGATGAGGGGCTATTCCTTACATTGACAAATCAAGATCTCTCGGTAAAGAAAAACGGGAAGAAACGAAACTATCATCATATCAGAACAGCGATAACGAACACTAAGGGAACGAGTATAAGTGAAAGACCGGAAGAAATAGATTTGAGAGAAGAATACGGACATTGGGAAATGGACACAGTAGTGGGAAAACAAGGAACTAAGACAGTACTGCTTGTACTTACGGAGAGAAAAATCCGTCAAGAAATAATACTGAAAATAAAGAGCAAATCGCAGGAATGTGTTGTAAATGCACTCAATAAATTAGAACGAAAAATGGGAAGTAAAGTATTTCGTGAAACCTTTAAAACTATAACGTGTGATAACGGCTGCGAAAATCTTGATTTTGAGGGAATCGAGAAGTCATGCCTAACAAATATTCAAAGAACGAAAGTATACTATGCACATCCGTATAGTGCATGGGAAAGAGGTTCAAATGAGAATGTAAATAAATTAATACGTCGATTTATTCCGAAAGGAACAGATATCAGCGAATTCTCCCATGGGAGAATTAAGATGATAGAGAATTGGATCAATAACTATCCAAGAAGAATCTTTAACGGATTATCTGCTAATGATCTTCTTAAACAAATAAATGTCGTTTAATATGCTGGACATTTTATATTACAATTTACACAAAAAATAAAAAATTAAATTTGTGCTTGACATTTATAAATTTTAATAGTATAATATATTTTGTTGTTGATACACAGGTGTGTGTCATTAATGTGCGTTATTAGCTCAGCCGGTAGAGCAGCGGACTCTTAATCCGAAGGTCCAGGGTTCGATCCCCTGATGACGCACTTTGAAGGCTGTTTCTGATGAACAGTCTTTTATTTTTACTTTATGGAATATGCAGATAGGGTGATAATTATGAAGATATCAACAAGAGGAAGATATGTTCTGCGTCTTATGCTTGATCTTGCCTGCGACGGTAAAGAGGGCGTTGTTTCTATAAAGACGATAGCTTCAAGACAGGATATATCTACAAAATATCTTGAACAAATAATATCTATGCTCGGCAAAGCCGGCTATGTAAAAAGCATAAGAGGAGCACAGGGTGGATACAAGCTCACTCATGAACCGCAATATTATACGGTGGGTATGATACTCAGACTTACAGAGGGGAGTCTTTCACCTGTTTCATGTCTTGATGATAAGCCTAATCTTTGTCCTCGTGCCGAAAAATGCGTAACTCTTAATGTTTGGAAAAAACTTGATGAAGCAATAAACAATGTAGTTGATAATATAACGCTTGCAGATCTTATGCAGATATCCGAAGATTCCACTTCGACAGATGAAATATTGGAAAAGATTTGATAAGACGGGTAAAAATAGGGTGTGAAAAATTACTTTTTCACACCCTATTTAGCAATGCAGTCATTTCTTTTTATGAATATTTCGGATAGTTTTTTTAGGGTGGACTCTTTTGGTTTCCGCTGTTTTTTTATGTGATTTTGTGTTGTGCGGAGCGTCTTTGGGCTTTCTTGGGCGGATAAGACAATGTTTGTCGAAACCGATAAGATCTTCTCTGCCTGCTTTTTTTAATGCTTCATGGACAAGGTCATAATTCTTTGTCAGGCGGTATTGGATTAAGGCTCGCTGCATTGCCTTTTCATGCGGAGTTTTGGGAACATATACTTTTGTCATAGTTCTCGGATCAAGCTCCGTATAGAACATACAGGTCGAAAGAGTTCCGGGGGTAGGATAGAAATCCTGTACCTGTTCGGGCATATAACCGAGATCACGCAGATATTCCGCAAGTTCTATTGCAGCTTTCAGATCACTGCCCGGATGACTGCTCATAAGATATGGTACAAGATATTGTTTCATACCGAGTTTTTCATTTATTTCATAATATTTTTTTGTAAAGCGATCGTAGACTTCACGAGATGGTTTTCCCATTTTCTCAAGAACTCTCGGAGAGATATGCTCGGGAGCAACTTTAAGCTGTCCGCTGATATGGTATTTGCAAAGCTCGTTGAAAAAAGTCGGATCTTTGTCATATATGAGATAATCGTATCTTATGCCCGAACGGACAAAGACTTTTTTTATACGGGGGATCTCTCTTATTTTTCTGAGAAGTCTGAGATAATCGGAGTGATCTACTTTAAGATTTCCGCAGGCTGATGGGAAAAGACACTGTCTGTTTTTACAGGCTCCTTTTGTGAGCTGTTTATCACAGGCGGGTTGTCTGAAATTTGCTGTAGGTCCGCCTACATCGTGTATGTAGCCCTTGAAATCGGGTTCCCATGTTATTTTCTCGGCTTCGGTGAGAATGGAACGGTGACTTCTGACCTGAACTATTCTTCCCTGATGAAAAGCAAGGGCACAAAAATTACAGTTGCCGAAACAGCCTCTGTTTGAGATTATACTGAATTTTACTTCTTCTATTGCCGGTATGCCGCCCATTGCTTCATACATAGGGTGGTATGTACGCATATAAGGAAGAGCGTATACGGCATCAAATTCCCTTGTTGTTATTGGTGGTGTAGGGGTATTCTGAACAACAAAACAGTCTTTATACGGTTCGATAAGCATTTTTGCGGTATGAGAATCGGTATTTTCATACTGTATAAGGAAGCCTTCGGCGTATTTTATTTTATCCTTTGAGCTTTCTTCATATGGCGGGAGAAGAATATGATCGTCATATATATTTTCAAGAGTTTTTGTTTTATAGACGGTACCTTTTACAAAAGTGATGTCCCTTGCCCGTATTCCGCTTGCAAGACAGTCGGCAAGCTCTGTTATCTGATTTTCACCCATACCGTACATACATATGTCCGCCTGAGAATCGAGAAGTATCGAACGGCGGACACGATTATCCCAGTAGTCATAGTGAGAAAGTCGGCGCAGACTTGCCTCTATACCGCCGATAAGGATATCTGTATCGTATTTATATATTTCTCTTATTTTCTGACAATAGACTATTGTTGCACGGTCGGGTCGCAGTCCCGATTTTCCTCCGGGAGAATAGAGGTCTTTTTCTCTTCTTTTTTTAGCTACGGAATAATGATTTACCATAGAATCTATATTGCCACCTGTGACGAGAAATGCAAGACGAGGTTTTCCGAATACAGTGAAACTTTCTTTTTTATTTATGTCGGGCTGAGGGATAATGCCGACTTTATAGCCATGACTTTCGAGGACTCTCGATATTATCGCAACACCGAAAGAGGGGTGATCCACATAGGCATCACCTGTGACATAAACAAAATCGACTTCGTCCCAGCCTCTTTCAAGCATATCTTCTCTGCTGACGGGTAGAAAACTCATAACAGGTACCTCCTATATCTTTCGATCGTTTTTCATATTTTCCAACTGCTCAGATACTTATTTTTAAGACGCTTATTCTGCACTTTTCCCCAACCGAGAGGATAACCGTCTATACAGACGAGCACCCACCCCTCGGCACTGTCAACGGAAAAGGATTCACCTTTTAAGTACCGTATAACATTTTCATCGGTTGGAGCAAAATCTATTACATTTTTGACCTCTTCTTTTTTGAGGCACATAGCAAATGCCTGTGACGGTTCAAAGCGGTTTTTCTTTACATCACCGATATAAAGACCGCTGCGCATTACACGAAGTCCGTGGAGGTCTATTCCCATTGGTATACGCATAAGGCTTTGATTATGGAGTTCAAGATTATCTGTTATGTCGGAATTCATATATTCTTTCATAAATTTTCTGTACTCGGACAAATTCTTATCACTTGCACAGATCGAAGAAAATGATGAAGACGGCAAAAAATCGTCAGTGCCTTTTTTTCGGAGAAGAGCGAGAAAATGACCCTCTCCTTTTATTTTATGAGGCCATAAACGGGCGCATTTCTTCAAATCCTGCGGGCAATCCGATGCCCACTCGGGTCTGCCGCTGTCAAAGCCGAGAGATTTATCAATGTCGATAAGTTCATAATCATCATGAAGAGAAAGAAATTCGCTTATCATCATTTCGTCTTCTTCGGGTGCGAATGTGCAGGTAGAATATGCCAAAGTACCACCGGTAGAGAGCATTTTATCCGCCGAGGAAAGGATCTGTCTTTGAAGAGTTATACACATTTCTGTTTTATGAGTATCCCAGCTTTTTACGGCTTCAGGATCTTTTCTGAACATTCCCTCGCCCGAACATGGTGCATCAACGATAATTTTGTTGAAAAATCCGACAAAACGGTTGGCAAGTTTTTCGGGAGTTTCATTGGTTATTACGGCATTTGGTACACCGCTTATCTCTATATTTTTAAGAAGAGCTTTACAGCGTGATGCACTTATATCATTGCTGACTATTATGCCCCTGCCTTTTAATTTTGCAGCTGCCTGTGTACTTTTGCCTCCCGGAGCGGCGCAGAGATCAAGGACTCTGTCCCCCGGCCTTATATCTATCATTGAACCTGTACTCATTGCACTTGGTTCTTGTATGTAATAAAGACCTGCATTGTAGTATGGATGTTTTGCGGGGCGAACATCATCACTGTAATAAAATCCCTCTTTGCACCAGCTTACGGGAGTGAGGGAAAACGGCAATTTTGGAATAAGGTCGGCGGGCTCTGTTTTCAATGTATTTATTCGCAGACCGAAATATCTTGTATCATCAAGGGAAGCAAGATATGAGTCATATTCGTCTTTCAGAAGAATTTTCATTTTATCTGTAAATTTTTCGGGTAATTTCATAAGCACCTCTTAAAAAACACTTGATTATTTTTGTTATTGATTATAAAATAAATAACAGGGAAATTTTTTTTCCGAAAAAACATATAATTATGTATTATAATTTGATCGGAGGTAAAATTATGGCAAAACAAATATGGAAACCCGGAACGATGCTGTATCCGCTGCCTGTTGTAATGGTTTCCTGCGGAGATATTGATGCTGAGAGCAATATACTTACTATTGCATGGTGCGGTACGATAAATTCCGAACCGTCAAAGACTTATATTTCTGTCAGACCGTCAAGATATTCTTACGATATGATCAAGTCAACGGGGGAGTTTGTTATTAATCTGACAACTGAAAAACTTGCAAGAGCGACAGACTTTTGCGGTGTTCGCTCGGGCAAGGATATAGATAAATTTGCTCACCTCGGACTGACGAAATACCGCTGTGAAAATGTGAAAGCACCTGCGATAGAGGAAAGTCCCGTAAATATAGAATGCAAGGTGGATAAAATAGTTCCGCTGGGTTCGCATGATATGTTTATTGCAGATGTTGTTTCCGTACTTGCAGATGAACAATATATGCTTGAAAACGGAAAATTTGATTTCCACGCATCTAAACCGATTTGTTATTCTCACGGAGAATACTACGGACTTGGCGATTATATCGGAAAATTCGGGTATTCTGTCGAGAAAAAGAAGAAATAATCATTTGTCAATATTATACAACTTTTTAATTGATTTGAAAAGACTGTTTTTTACGGAGGAGAAAAATAATGAAGAAAAATATAAAAAAAATAGTAACTGCTGTTGCTGCCGCTGCAATGATAATGCAATGTGCACCTGTGTATGCTTTGCAGGTCGAAGAAATGCTTGTGCTGGGCGGAGATGATAACAAAACAAAAGCCGAAACGGAATTAAAGGAAGAGAGTTCCGAAACTGAAGAAAAGATCGTTTGCAGTGCATGGGCAGAGGGAGAAGTTAAGAAAGCACTTGAAATAGGTATTGTTCCCGATGAGATAAAAGACGACTACACAAAAAAGATAACAAGAGGAGAATTCTGCAAACTTGCGGTAAATACTTATGTCAAAAAAACGGGAAACGAAATAGAAAAAGATATTGAATCACCTTTCAGTGATGTAAATGATGTATATATTTCAAATGCATCAAAGCTTAATATAGTTTCCGGGATCGGGGACGGACTTTTTGCACCGGATAAGGAAATAACAAGACAGGAAGCGGCTGTAATGCTTGTGAATCTTGCAAATGCTGCGGGGATTGAAACGGGAAAAGCAGAAGAGAGCGAAAAGTTTGCCGATGAGGACAATTTTGCTGCATGGGCGAATGAAAAAATATATACCATTGCATCAACAAAGACAGCTGACGGCGGTTTTGTCATGAAGGGAACAGGCGGCGGCAAATTTTCACCTCTTGACAATTATACAAGAGAACAGGCTGCAGCAACGATGGTAAGACTTTACGGAAATGACTGATGATATGATAATAAGCGGAAAACGTATATTAATCGGCGGAAAGATACAAAGCGGATATATAAAAACAGAAAACGGGAAAATAACGGAGGTCGGACGTGAATACTGCAAAAAAGGCAGGGACATGGGTGACCTCCTTGTCCTGCCCGGATTTGTCGATATCCATGTGCATGGCGGAAACGGCTATGATGTGATGGATAAAAAAATAGAAAAGATAGCGGAATATAAGATCGGAGAGGGTGTTTTGCTGTTTTCACCGACGCTTATAACTGCCGATATTGAAGAAATGAAGAGAGTGCTTGTGTCTTTGAGAAATTATGACGGGAAATATGCAAAGATAACCGGGGCTTTTATGGAAGGTCCTTATATAAGCGAAAAATATAAGGGAGCACATGACGAAAAATATATAAGGAAAATAGATATAGATGAATTAAAAAATATATATGAGGAATACGGAGATATTATAAGCAGGATCATATTTGCACCCGAAAAAGAAAATGCCCTTGATGCTGTCAGAGTGACGGGAAAAATGGGTATAGGTGTAGGGATAGGGCATAGCGGTGCCGATCATGATACGGCGGTCAATGCTATTAAAAACGGAGCGATGTGCGGTATACATATATATAATGCTATGAGTGGATTCGGGCATAGAGATGGCGGTATGGTGGGCGCACTTCTTAATAATGACGATGTGTACTGCGAGATAATATGTGATATGGTACATACGAGCAGAAACGCTGTTGAAATAATGCTTCGATGCAAAAACAGTGACAAGATAATTCTTATAACCGACTGCATGAGGGCAGGCGGTATGAAAGATGGAGAATATATGCTCGGAAGTGTGAAAACTACAGTAAAAGACGGGATAGCGAGAACGGAGAGCGGAAATCTTGCGGGAAGCACTCTTAAAATGAATATTGCTGTAAAAAACATGGCACAGATATGCAAAAGCATAGAAAAAGCTGTTGAAATGGCAACGATAAATCCTTGCAGGCTTATCGGGGCAGATGATGAAAGAGGAAGTATCGAAAGAGGAAAATTCGCCGATATTATTGCCGTTGATGATTATTTTAATGTGAAATTTGTTATGTCCGAGGGAAAAATTATGCTTGAACAGACTTGAATCGAATCGGAAAAATGCCGATAAATATTATAGTAATAAAAATGTTGCTTGCTATATAAGGTTATTATATTCCGACGTAAGGAGTTGAAAGAATGAACAATATAAATAATGATCGCATATTATCGAATAATGTCGGTACTATCGGCGGATACAAAGGCGGCAGGACTGAGAATACACAGGAAAAGAAGGGTATATCCATGAGTGATGCGTATTTGCAGGCTAAAGATATATTCGGAAAAAATATAGGATACGGAGAATTTCTTAAAAAAAACAATCTTGATGTTAAGGCGGAAAATATCAATTATCTGAAAAATACAAAAGATAAACTTGACAATATAGTTAAAAACGGCGGAGATGCTACGATAAATTCTCTTGCCAAAGAGGGCTATGATATAGGAAAACTCGGAATAGATGTACTCAGTGATTTTGTCAGCGAGTATAATAAGATCGAACAGACTGAAAAAAGCGATGACGAAAAAGATGATGAAATTGAAAAGCTCATTGGCGATGATATGAACAGCGAGGAAAACAGAAATGCCATAAAAGCGGCTATGGCAAGGGCAGGCATCGTTATAAGCGAAAGAG
>JAFUUG010000077.1 GCA_017483905.1 Bacillota bacterium | reverse complement strand
ATAATAGCAGTTGCTCGAAAGAGGTTGTCTATAGGAGAGTAGGTTGGAAACTGAGGGTAAATTATAGAAACGCTTAGAGTTAAGGACAGATAATGCAAGGCATGGGCACATCTTTGAACAACCGAACCGCCGTGTACCGAAAGGTATGCACGGTGGTGTGAGAGGACGGGGGTTAGTCACCCCCTCCTACTCGATTTTTTATTTTGTGATGTTATCAAGGGTCTCAAGCTGCTGGTCCATTTCCTTTACTCTTTCATTATCAACACCGGAAACATCTTTTGATTTATCCATTGTCTTTTCATAGACATTTTTTTCCTGTGTTTCTGCTGCGCAGCCTGCAAGGGCGAGTGTCAGAAATGAAGCGATAAGCAGTATTCTGAATAATTTCATTTTTTTGCCTCCTTTCTTTATTCGGCATTTTTTGCCGAAAGAGCTTTCAATATAAGTTCTCTTGCAACGGGAACGGCTTTACTGCCTGTTCCTCCGTTTTCAAGCATTACCACTACGGCAACTTTAGGAGAATCTACCGGAGCGAATGCTACGAACCACGAATGATCGTCACCCGAAGAATTTTCGGCAGTTCCTGTTTTGCCTGCTATCTTGGTGTCCCATACCGCTGCTTGTATGCCTGTACCCGAGGTAACGACTTCCTGCATCGCATCTGCGACTTTATGAGCCGTATCGGAGGAAAAAGGCTGTGCAAGCATGGAGGGGAGAGTTTTTATTTTTTCTATGCCATTATAGTCCTCGGCATGATCTAAAATATATGGCTTCATCATTATGCCGTTATTGGCAACAGAGGAAGTGAGTAATGCCATATAAAGAGGTGTTACAAGGGTTTTCCCCTGTCCTATGGAAGTTACTACTATGTCACTGCGTGAGGAATCGGCAGGAAGATCGAAAACGGCTTTATTATAATCAAGAGAAAAATCAAGAGGTTTATTGAACATTGCTTTTTCTGCCGATTGAGTCAATATAGGGGCTGTCAATTTCAAACCGATATTTGAAAAGAAAGTGTTGCAGGACATTGCAAGGGCAGAATTCATTTTTACTTCACCATGAGGGGTACTGTCGAAACAATTGATCGTACGCTCGGAATAATCTTCGTACCCTTTGCAGTAATAGGTGTAGGTATTCCAGTCGGAGAGGTTTTCAACGGCTGATGCCATGGTCAGTATTTTGAAAGTTGACCCCGGAGGGTAAAGACCCTGTGTGGCACGATTAAGAAGAGGATTGTTTCCTTCATCGGCTGAAAGATATGACCACTTTTCTAAAATGGAAGAGGGATCGTAATTCGGGTATGATACCATTGCAAGAATTTTTCCTGTTGAAGGTTCCATTATTACGATAGAGCCTTTTGATGAGCCGAGAAGATTATATGCCCTCTGCTGAAGGTCTTTATTCAGGGTAAGGGTTATACTGTCGCCCTGAATATCTTCGTCTGTAATGAGATTCCTGATACGCTGGAAAAGCTCGTTTGTGGGATTTTGCAAAATGAAATTATACTTTGATTCTATGCCCGACATCCCATTTGTAGTATATCCTATTACATGAGAAAATTCAAGGGGATAATTGTAATGCCTTGAATAACTCTCACCGCTTAATGAGGAGTAAGCAAGGACATCGCCGTTTGAATCTTTTATATCGCCTCGTTTTATTTCGGAATCTATACGAGTGAGGCGGGGATTATAGGAATTAGTGACGATATCCTCGGAATCTATCAATGTAAAATTGATAAGATAACAAATAAGAAGAACGAAAAGAAGAGTATAAAACCAAAAAAGCTTTTTAATGGATTTTTTCAATGTGTGCTCCTCCTTTCAGATAAAGTGTTTGAAGCGGAATTTTTCGGAACTTGTTTTTTTCTTGTTTTCTTTGACGGTACAAGAGAGGCTGTCCATTGAAGTATGGCTATCATGATGAAGCTTGCAAGCATGGAAGAGCCGCCATAGCTTATAAACGGTAGTGTTACACCTGTAAGAGGGATAAGTTTTATTACGCCTCCGATTATAAGAAAACTCTGGAAACATATTATTACGGCTATGCTTGAACCGAGCAGGCAGAGAAATTTATTCTTGCATTGCAGACAGATCCGTATACTTCTTGAAAACATAAGAAGAATGAGTATTACAAGACCGATGGCAAATATTACTCCGAATTCTTCACATATTGCGGAAAAGATAAAATCTCTCTCTACAACGGGGATAGATGTTTCCATTCCCCTTGTAAGACCGCTGCCGAAAAAGCCGCCTGTTCCGATGGCAAAGAGCGATTGTGCTATCTGATAACCGCCTGCGTCTATATCAGACCATGGGTCGAGCCATGATTCGACTCTCACTCTTACATGAGAAAACAGTTTATAGGCTAAGGTACAAGCTGCGGAAAAGAGAAGAAAACCGCCTGATACAAGGAACGCATTTCCCGTGCTTATATACGGCATTGACATAAATATCATAAAAAATATGAGTGCGCTTCCGAGATCTTTCTGAAAAACAAGACAGAGTATGACTATACAACTCATAACTGCGGGGAGGATAAGTCCCTTTACGGTGAGCTTTTCGGAAAACTCGCTTGAAAGATAAAATATGAAGAATAATTTTACCATTTCAGAGGGCTGGAATGTAAATGTGCCTATTTCTATCCAATTTTTTGAGCCGCCTTCGGTGATACCGAAAATGAGAGTCAGGAAAAGAGAGGCTACACTTAATGCAAGATACAGATATTTAAGCTTGTCGAGCCTTGGCATATATTTAAAAATATACGGAATAAAGAGCGTGACGATAAAGGATATAAGTATCCATAGAAGCTGCTTGAGCGCAAGGTCGTAATTAAGTCGGAAAAGTATTATAAGTCCTATGTCAAGGATAAAGGTCATACAATTCCACAAAAATTCGCAGCTTCTGTTAAATATTATCGGATAAGCAAGATTTATACAGGATAAAAGAAGTAATGAGCCGAATACAAACAGAAGCCGCTGCGAAAGCGGACTTTCGGAAAAACTGAAAAGTATCATGCCGGCAATAATATGGAATACAAATATCAGAATACGCTGTGCAAAAATATATTTTGAGCGTTTCAGTATCACGATATTATTTTCGGACATGGAGATAAGAAAACCGCTTATAATAAAGAGCATCATTATAAATATAAAAATATATTTGCTTATTAAAATAAAAATTTCGTACATAAAAAATCACCTCAGAGTACCGATTTATAGTAATGTCCTTTTGAAAAGCCGTTCTTTTCCAATCGGTTTATCAGGTCGTTTCTTTCCGTATCGGAAATATGAGGGCAAGAGCAATTTCTGAGATATAAGATATCTTCATATAATGAAAGATAGAGAGATATTATATTTTTAACTGTAGAAGGCGATTCATCGGTAAAGGCAAGACGCAGAAAATCGGAAGATAAAAGAGAGATATCCTTCTTGCTGTCCGGTAAAAATACAGGTTTTGAATTAAGAATATAAGCATAGCAGTCATTGCAGTTTCGCATAACGGGATAAGATTCTTTCATTCTGTCCTTTAAAAAATAATCTCCGCCTGTATTCTTTAATTTGCAGAACCTGCCCTTTTTCTTGCCTGCAATGTAAAGACCGACAGGACATTGATGAGTGAACATAACGGGAAGTCTTCCGTATATTATGCACTCGGAGTTTTTTATGCCGATTGTTGTCAGTTCTTTGAATGCAAGTTCCGGCGAAAGAGTGACGATGTCGGCAAATTTTGATATTTTTTCTGCCGAAGCGGAATTAAAGATATTGAATGTAAAATCGGATACTATCTTTTTTGATGTATCGGGGATTCCGTAATTTCTTATTAGATAGCCGTCAAGGGCTGTATTCTCCAAAGAAGATATCATATCGGCATAATGATCGGAATCTGTGTCACGCATTATATAAGGAAGAGATAAGAAGAGTTCGATACCTCTATCATGACAGGCAGATACAAGAGAGCCGATATCGGAAATATTTTCCTGTGTAAATTCAAGGTATATCCTCGAAAGAGGAAAATCAAGAGCGGAATATAGCTGATTAGCTGTATTTACGCTTATGCACAGTTCTTTTTTATCTTTTTTATACTTTGAATAATGTGAATATGAAAAAGATGTTTTTTCTCTTGTGTAACTTTCGGTTATTGCCGATGTAAGAGCTGATATTGCTTCTCGTTTTAAATTATTCAGTTCGGCTATCGGTATATATATATTATCGTCTGTTTCGGCTGTTTCAAAGGAAAAAGAAAAAGGTGTATTTCCCGTTTTTGAAAGACGGGAGATGATATTTTCCTTTGTCATAGGCTGTGACTGTGCTTTTTCGGGACATAATCCGTATATGGTGACGGATATATCTCCCGACTTTAGCGACAGGGATATTTTTTCACCGATATGTGCGGAAAAATGAGCTGAAACAAGCTGTTGTCTTGTATCGGAAGAATACAGACGCTTTAATTTTGTATCAAGTGTTTTGTCAAAGGATCTGTAAACGGGACAGCCGTTTGTTATTTTTCCGTCAATAGTGAGGGTCACAGCGTCGTTTGCGGAAACAGGCTTTGAAATATTTGTTCCGGTATGTGGAAGAGTTTCTGTCCATAACTCTATGCCGTCACCGTTTGAAAGAGATTCGGTAAGGGATATGGTGCATTTTTTTGTTTTCTTATCGTATTTCTTTACTGTGCCGACTTTTATCCCACTGCTTTTGGGAGAGTCTGAAAGCATAGATGTACCTGCCCAGTTATGATAATAGCCTGTTGTGGAATATCCGCCCCGGTTAAATATCTGCGTGAGATCTTTGAGAGTCTGTTCGTCGGGAGAGCGGCGGTTATCTATTGCGTAACGGTAGACTGATGTTACGGCGGCAACATATTCCGGAGATTTCATTCTTCCCTCAATTTTAAAGGTTGATATTCCGCAGTCTATAAGCTCATTTAAAATGCTTATACATGATATGTCACGAGGGGAGAGAAGATAGCCTTTTGAAATAATATTTTCTTTATTATTTTCTTTTGAATAAAAATCGTAAGTCATTCTGCATGGCTGCGCACATGAGCCTCTGTTTCCGCTGCGCTCACCTATGAATGAACTCATAAAACATCTTCCCGAATAGCTGACGCATAATGCACCATGTATAAAACACTCTATTTCAAGAGAAGTATGTGAAACTATATTTTTTATTTCATCAAGAGATAATTCCCGACTTAATACGACTCTTGAAAAGCCGAGTTCTTCCATTTGTTTTATGGCAGAGAGGCTGTGGAGGGTCATTTGTGTGCTTGCATGAAGTCGGATAAGCGGAAAATTCTCCCTGATAAGCATAGCTGTACCGATATCCTGCACTATAAGAGCATCTGCACCGTAAGAATACAGGCGGGAAACAAAAGAGAGAACATCGTTTATTTCACTTTCCTTATAAAGTGTATTAAGGGTTATGCGGACGAGAACACCGCGAAGATGACAGTATTCTATTACTTCCTTTAAGTCATCATCGGAAAAATTCGAGGCATAGCGGCGTGCATTAAATGATGTTCCACCGAGATATACTGCGTTTGCTCCACAGTTTACGGCTGCTTTAAGGCAGTCCCATGAGCCTGCGGGGGAGAGAAGTTCGGGAGTTTTGTTTATTGATGTCAATTATTTCTTCACCTCGTCAAATGCTTCTATGAAGTCATTCAATTCTTTTCTTGCACTGTCACGCTCCGATAGTATGGTTTCTTTTTCGGATTGGAGAGTATTTAATTTATTCAGAAGAGTGGAATTTTCATCTTCTGCTTTTGTCATTTTATCCTGAAGAGAATTTAAAAATTCGGAAAGAGTTTCGTTTGTATCGTGGAGTTCGTCATTTTCTTTCTTTAAAACAGAAAATTCTGAAGCAAAGGTAGTATTTTGTTTCATCAATGAAGAATTTTCTGTTTTCAGGTCGGAAATTTCTTTCTTTAAATCGGAAATGTTTTTCTGTAAAGAGCTTGTCTTTGATTTAAGAGAAGAATTTTCTTTCTGAATGGAAGAGATCTTGCTTTTTAGTGAAGCATTTTCGGACTTATAGTTATATAGAGTTTCATTTAGTGCGTTGATACTGTTAAGATATGAACGGGAGGAATCAAGCTCCTGTTCTTTATCGCCAAGACTTGCTTCAAGAGATAGTATTTTTTGTGATGATTCATTAAGTTCGTGGCGAAGCTGTGCATTTTCGGAAATAAGACGCTGAACGTCGTTGGAAGAAGCGTGTTTATTAAGCTGCTCTTTAAGTGTTCTTACCTGCTCGGCAAGAGTTCTGTTTTCTTCCGCAAGATGCTGATCGTTTCGGGAAGCTGTGTTCTGCTTGTCAAGCTGTTCTCTGAGGGCTTTGAGCTGACCTGTAAGAGATTTGTTATCTGCGGAAAGTTTTGCAGCGGCTTGCTTTAATTTTGCCGTTTCCTCGGTATCGGCAGCAGCTCGCTGTTTTTCCCTGAGATCATTTAGCTGAGCGGATAAAGTCGAGAGTTTTTCCGAAAGATCTTCCTTTTCCTTTGATACGACTGTGAATTTCTGAATAAGATCGTTTAGTTTCAGACGCATTTTCTGAAAATCTTTTTGAGTTTCATGATTTTCTCCATGAAGTTTAAAAAGTTCATCTGCAATATTTATAGAGATAAGGAGAGAGAAAAGGGAATCATTCTTTGATAAATTAGGTATATTTTTTCTGATCTCGTCTATTTTTGCATTTATGTAGCCTGCTATGGAATTGATGTATTCCTCGCTTTCCATACCGGAGAGGGTATAGCTTTTGTTATCTATGGTCACTTTTACTTTTTTGCTTTCTGAATTGATTTTTTCCGGATTGTTTTTTTCCATTATAATATCACCGCCGTATATTGTTTTATTCTATTATACGACATAAAATGTTTTTTTTCAATATGATAAATGGTTTATGTTCCAAAAAAATAAAAAAATAACCAAAAACTCTTTTATTTTTTTGAAAATTATTGTATAATGTAAATGTGTAAATAGGCAAACGGATTGGAGGAATATCCATTATGAGCAGATTGGCTGTTTTTTTCCCCGGAATAGGTTACAAAGTCAGTTATCCGTTATTTTATTACAGCAGAAAGATATTACAAAAATATGGATATGATATTATGGAAATGGAATATGATATGATTGGTCATTCTTATATGAAGGAACGGCTGAAAGATAAAGACGGTGACAGAGAAAAGCTTAGGAAAGATGTGCTTGGATTTGCGGCGGATTCAGTGACAGAGTGTGAAAAACAATTAAAAAAGAAAGATATACAAAAATATGAAAGAATATTATTTGTCGGGAAAAGTATCGGAACGGTAATAGCCTCGGCGGCAGCTGCAAAGCTTGGGATCAAGGCAGAATATATAATGCTTACTCCTCTGGAATATGCTTTTCAGATAACGGATAATATTGAGGGAATCGCATTTGCGGCAACGCAAGATCCTATAGCCGATTACAGTGAGATAAAGAAGTTGTGTACAAGGTGCACAACTGAGCTTTTTACGGTTTCGGGAGGAAATCATTCGCTTGAAACCGGAGATGTGATAAATGATATAAAAAATTTAGGTTATTTTGCACATAATTTTGAAGAGTATATTTCCGGAAATAAGAAAACCGTTTATGACTTCAGTGCAAGGCTTCATGACGGGAGGGAAACCGATTTTTCAAAATTTAAGGGCAAGGTGCTTTTGATAGTAAATACGGCTACAGGCTGTGGATTTACACCGCAGTATACCGAGATAGAAAGTATATACAACAAGTATAAGGAAGACGGATTTGAGGTGCTTGATTTTCCTTGCAATCAGTTTATGAATCAGGCTCCGGGAACTTCGGAAGAGATACATTCTTTCTGTCGGGCAAGGTACAGTATATCTTTTGATCAGTTTGAGAAGATAGAGGTAAACGGAGAAAGGGAATTTCCTCTTTACACATATTTAAAAGAGAAAAGAGGATTTGAAGGATTTGACTTATCTACACAAAACGGGAGATTCTTAGACCATAAGGCAAGGGAGATAGATCCGGAATATGAAACGAACAATGATATAAAATGGAATTTTACAAAATTTCTGATCGACAGGAACGGTCATGTTTTATCACGATATGAACCGCTGACTGATATGAATACAATCGAAGATGATATTAAAAGATTATTATAAGGAGGGGTACAGAATGATTTCAAATCAGATCTTACAAAGCACTATTGACGGATTGAAGAACATTACAAGAAGAGAACTAAGCATAATAGAGAGAGAGGGAAAAGTCGTTGCGACTACGGAAGAGTCAATGGTAAATGCAACGATAGAGGGGATAGATATATTTATTGCTTCTCCCGCTGAAAATCAGCTTGTGCAGGGATACCAGTATTTCAAGGTATACGACAACAATGCGACGGAATATATCGTTCTTACAAAGGGCGAAGATGAAGAAACATACAGAATAGGGAAAATAACCGCTTTCCAGATTCAGAATCTTCTTGTTGCATATAAAGAGAGATATGACAGGGACAATTTTATAAAAAATCTGCTGCTTGACAATCTGCTGCTT
>JAFUUG010000076.1 GCA_017483905.1 Bacillota bacterium | reverse complement strand
ATACATCCATACCTGTATTATTATCCTCCTCATAATCTCCGAGCATACCCTCGATCTCTTCAACCGAAAAATCCATATCCACAAGAAAATCCGCCGCAATATTCCAGGGACTGTTATGTTTATGCTCTTCCTCCAGTCTTATCTTCCTCTTGATATTCCTTATATCATAGACTCCCGCAAGTATCACCGATTGAAATGTCGGTTTACTCTGCCTTTTCAGATAGCCTGCTCTCAATTTTGCCAAAAAATCAAGAAAGACCTGATTATTTGATGCACTATCAACCTCATCAATAATCATAACTACGCCTTTATCAACAATTTTGAACCATTGTTTTAAAACCTTAAACAAAGCTTGAATAGAATTAATATTTGCTCTTCTTTCAACAAACTCATTTAAGCTTTCCTCTATATCATCCGGAAAAATATCAATATTATCAATTAACTCTTCTGCAAAAGCCGCTACAAATAATTCTTCATCTCTGAACGATAACGAACTTATATCCTGAAAATCCAAGCTAATAACAGCATAATCATCTTTCAAATAATCAGCAAGTGCCTGCAAAGTCGTTGTCTTCCCATACTGTCTGCCTCTGTTTATGGCAAAGTAATCTCCTCTGTCTATCATTTTCCTGATTTCTTCAAGCCTTGAAGTCAAATCAACCATATAGTGTCTCTTAGGATCACACGCACCCGTCACATTAAATATTCTATCCATACCATCAATCACCTTAGCCCTATCCTCAAAAGTTGTTATTTTTTTCAATAATAGCAAATTACATTATTAATTTCAACCGTAATTTTCATAATTCATACCTTGACGCTCTCCGGCGGTTTTAACATTTCAAGAATACCTGTTTATCCATAGGCTTTTAATCGTTCTTATTATTCAGTCAACATACATAATTTTTCAATATCACTATAAACACAATCTATGTATAATAAACGACATTTTTTAATGTCATTTACTATTATCATAAATACTGATTCATTGAAAAACAGGGGATAATTTATCGCTTACATTAAATCTTGTATTCTCTCCAAAAAACAAAAAAATCTTTTATAATTTCGACTTTTTCATCAGTTTTCTTCTGTCCTATATATTATTTATTTCCTGTATAATTTATGACTATGGCTTCAACCATTTGATAATAGGTTCTTTATTGTGTATCGGCTTATAAACATTATTTATCCAATTATTTTTTCTATTTTGACCACCAATTCTCAACCCTTGTATGTCAACATACAAAAAGACATCAAATTTATTGGATTTAGTGGTAAAAAAATCGATTTGTATACCTACACTTTTGATTATTTTATTATTTTTATATGCATCAATAAAACCGATTTTTTCAAAATAATAAGTATTTAAGATATCATCCATGATCCAATTTCTTACATCCACCTTATATAAAAAACCATCTTCAGATAACAAAATATCAATGTTATCAATAACAGATAACTCCATAGAGCCATAATTATTTAAAATATAAATGAATTTTTCTCCTATTTCAAACACAACACAATCAGGATTCAAAATTAATTCATTGGCATCATTTTCGTCATAAATAAATACCCATATAGATTTTAATTCTCTATTTTTAAATAAATCAAAAATGTAATTCACCATAATCCTTTCTACTCTGGTTACCTCCGGTTTGTTGGTTTGGTCGCTTAACATTATACCACAGGTTTCAATATGGGTCTATTGTTTTTGGTCATTTTATTTTACAACTTAGCGTTTTTTCACGACATTGTAAATTGCAAAACAGAATTGCTTTAAAATTAGTAGACAAACCGTGCTTTTATGTGGTAAAATTATAAATATATAAAACTTTTAGAGTTATTCATTAAAAAAATTTTTTTGAAGGGGTTGATCGGTTATGTTAAATGCTGTATTCTCAGTTGAGCAAGCAAGTGAAATAACTGTACCCTGTTCACAGACAAATATCATTTAGAAAAAGCACATCCAATTATTGCGAACGGGGTGTGCCTTTGTTGCATTGCACAAACAATAACATTATGGAAAATCATATTTATATACTTGATACACATTGGCTCGAAAGTAGTACTGTATTTGATAAATGGTACAAAATAATGCCGACGGAACGCAGGCAAAAAATAGATTCCTTTTATTTTTCAAAGGATAAGAGGTTATCACTTGGGGTAGGTATTCTGCTGCACAAGGGATTTTTACACGAAGGGATAACGAATACGGAACTGTCATACGGGGAGAACGGCAAGCCCTTTCTTGCAAATAAGCAGGATGTTTATTTTAATTTGTCACATTCGGAAAACATGGTTATATGCGCTTTTTCCGATATGCCCGTCGGTGTCGATATAGAAGCATACCGTCATTTTGATGACGAACTTGCAAACTTTGTATACCACAAAAGCGAGTTGGAACATATCCACAATAACTCGGATGATGCGGATGCGGGCTTTACAAGACTTTGGACAATAAAAGAAAGCGTTATGAAATATTTCGGTACGGGGCTTAGTTTGGAACCGAAAGAAATATGTATAGATATGCAAAACGGTATCAGTGCGTTTTGTAAAAAATACAACTGTAGGAACATTTATTTTACGGAATATAATTCGGGTGAATATTACATGACCGTGTGTTCGGAGTATAAATTTTTTTCGAATCGGCTTGAATGGATAATTCCGTAAATTCAAATCAATACGATACAGAATAAATCAAAAATGAAAGTGGGGAATGAAAATGTTGAACTTATTTAAGGAGCAAGTAATAAAGCACGGCGAAAGAATTGCTTTGTTGGAACCTGCGTGCGGTAAACTTGATACTTATAAGCAGCTTGACGAAAATGCACATCGTATAGCCGCAAAACTTCAAAAACAGGGTCTCAAACACGGCGAAGCCGTTATAATAACCGCCGAAAGAGGTATCGGTTATATTGAAGCTATGCTTGGTATAATTATGGCGGGCGGAATTTATGTACCTCTTTCCGATCATTATCCAAAAGAACGAATGGATTATATATGTAACGATTGCCGTGCAAAAATCATAGTTAACAATTCTTTTATACAGGATGCAATGACTATGGATCCTGTTGACGAATATGAGGATATATCACCCGATGATATTGTGCTTACCGTTCCGGCGACATAGTACGTCTGCTTCAAAACGGAAAAATTGATTTTATCGGCAGAAATGACGGACAGGTAAAAGTGCGAGGTTTCCGTATAGAACTGACCGAGGTAGAGGGTGTGATACGCAGCTTTGACGGCATAGAAGATGCAACCGTTCAGGCCTTTGAGGACAAAACAAGCGGAGAGAAATTTATTGCCGCATACATAGTTTCAAAAGATAAGGTGGATATATCTGTGCTCAATGCATTTATATTGGCACAAAAACCGCCTTATATGGTTCCTGCCGTTACTATGCAGATAGAAAGCATACCGCTTAATCAAAATCAAAAAGTTGATAAGCGTGCGCTTCCGGCACCTGTATTTACTGATACATCGACCGATGATGCGGCAGTGAACAGACCGCTGACGTACTTTGAAAGCGAGATCGTTGACGTGCTGAAAAAAACTCTTGGTGACATAGAGATAAAGCCCTATGTGAGCCTTGTCAGATATGGCCTTACAAGTATATCCGCCATTGGAGTAATGGCCATGTTGCATGCCCGCTTTGATGTGAAGATACCGATAGCCAAACTTCTGGAGGGCATCTCCGTTTCGGATATAGGTGATATAATATTCCGTGAATGGGACAAGCGCAAGACCGAAGGTTCGGATGAACAAAAGACAGCCGCAACCGAAAAGTTGAGCAAATATCCTTTGTCGTCTGTACAGCATGGGGTATATTACGATGCAATGAAGCGCGAAACAGAGACTCTGTACAATATACCGATGTGTTTTGAATTTGAACATATAGACGAAAAACGGTTGGCAAATGCTCTGATATCGGCTGTAAAGGCGCACAGTTCCTTGCGGGTGTATTCTATACACTTTCAAGATTTACCGCTTCAAAAGATGTGCTTATTTCCACTATTTCTTCGGGAAGAAGTGATGTGAATCTGCACAAAATTACGGGTATGTTTGTACATACCATACCGCTTGCAATGCACTTTAACAAAGATATGACAGCAAGCGAACTTATATCCGCATCGGCTGATGTAATGCACAACTCCGTCGCAAATGAGGATTATCCTTTTGCCGAGCTTGCCGCAAAATACGCTTACACCACCAATATTATGTATGAATACCAGATTGGTGTTATCGATAAAGACAGAGGTATAGGCGGCAAAAAATATAGGATCGTTCCATTAGCTCAGGAAACTCCAAAGTTTAATATTATATTTGCCGTTGTTGAAGAAAGTGACGGCTATGTTATCTGTGTACGTTATAATGACGAAATGTACTCAGACGAATATATGGAAAAACTTGCGGAATGTACTGCTGCCGCTCTAAACGGACTTATTTGCGAACCCGATAGATATGTTAAAACGCTCTCTGTTTTGTCCGATGGTGAAAAAGAAAAAATAGACGCGTTTGGCAAAGGCTTGCAAAGCAATATTCCCATCAAACTTTTACATAAGTTATTTGAAGATGCGGCACAAAAAAATGCAGATAAAACCGCACTTATAGCTTGTGACAGGACGCTTACTTTTTCACAGCTTGACAAAGAAGCGAATATAATTGCAAATGAACTTATAAAACACGGTATAAATAAAGGCAACAGCGTTGTGCTTTTGCTTCTGAGAAAGAGTTTTTACTTTTCTGCACTTTTCGGTGTGCTGAAATCGGGCTGTGCTTTTATACCTTGTGACCCCGAATATCCGTCGGATAGAATAAATCACATAATTACCGATTCCAATGCAAGCTTTATTGTGGCAACAAGCGATAAACTTTCGGAATATCCGTCTGAAAAAGCTCTTGACATTAAAGACCTGCTTGCGGGAAAAGATACTTCCGTACCCGATGTCGATGTGTCGCCGAATGATCTTGCATATATGATATATACGTCCGGTTCAACAGGCAATCCCAAAGGTGTTATGCTGCGTCATATCGGTATATGTAACTATATCGGTTCGGAGGACGGCGGTGTATTGTATAAAACTATCAGAACACAAACAGAAACAATGGTTTCGGTTACTACCGTTTCATTCGACTTATCATTGAAAGATACGGTCGGCGTGCTGTGCAGCGGCAAGGCTGTGGTATTTACGGATGAACAGCAGATGAACGATCCGCAAAAACTTGCGGAAATACTTGAAAAAACAGGCACAGATGCATTTAATGCAACTCCTTCACGTCTTATACAGTATATGGAATATGAGCCGTTTAAAAATGCACTCGGAAAATGCAGGCTTGTTTTGTTTGGAGGTGAACCATGTCCCACATCATTATTAAATACTTTAAAGGCACTCGATGTGCCCAATATTCTTAATACATACGGTCCGACAGAGATAACAATATCATCAAATATTGCCGACCTGACAGACAGCGATAAGGTCAATGTCGGCAAACCTCTCCCGAACTATACGGAATATATAGCAGATATTGACGGAAATCTTGTTCCCGTTGGTGTTATGGGTGAACTGCTTATCGGAGGTCCGGGCGTTTCTGCCGGATATGTGGGTCTTCCCGAAAAGAATGCGGCAAGCTTTATCGACTATAACGGTGAACGTGTTTATCGTTCGGGCGATTATGCAAAATGGGACAGTGACGGAAACGTATACATACTCGGACGAATAGACAGTCAGGTTAAACTCAGAGGACTTCGTATAGAACCGTCCGAGATAGAAGAACTTATGGAAAAACAACCGCATATAAATCGTGCTGTGGTCACCGTAAGGAAACTGAACGGTCAGGATAATCTTTGTGCGTATTTTACAAGCGATACCGAAACGGATATAAAAGAACTTCATGATGCGCTTGCGGCAAAACTTACACACTATATGGTGCCTGCATCATTTACACAGCTTGATAAGATACCCGTAACACCGAATGGCAAGGTCGATCTGCGTGCACTTCCGGAACCGACACTCTTCGAGAAAGGCGATTACACAGCTACTGACGATAATATCGAAAAATTCTTCTGCGACCTTTTTGCAAAAGTGCTCGATCTTGATAAAGTCGGTGCAAATGATGATTTCTTCGGCATAGGAGGCACAAGTTTGTCCGCCACGAGCATTATGATAGGTGCTTCGGATAACGGATATAAATTAAGTTACGGAGACATTTTCAAATATAAGACACCCCGTTTGCTTTCGGCACTTTTCAAGGAAAAGAGCAGTAATAAAGGTTCGGGAAAATTATCGGTATTTGATGATTACGATTATTCCAAGATCAACAAACTGCTTGCCCGAAATACCCTTGAATCATTTTCAAGCGGAAATCGGCGTAAGATAGGGAATATCCTGCTGACGGGTGCAACAGGCTATATGGGTGTTCATGTACTTGCGGAATACTTAAGAAGTGAGGCGGGTACAGCATGGTGTATCGTCCGTAAAGGAAGATATAATGATCCGATGATACGCTTGAAAAATATTCTGCACTATTATTTCGGCGATGAATTTGACAGTATGTATGACCGTATCAAGGTAATAAACGGTGATGTTACGGCTTACGCCGCCTTTGAAGCACTTGAAAAAGAAAAAATAGATACGATATTTAACTGTGCTGCAAATGTAAAGCATTTTTCGGACGGCACGGATATAGAAGACATCAATGTCGGCGGAGCAGCTAACTGTGTTCGTTTCTGTGAAAAAACGGGTGCAAGACTTATACATTTTTCAACCACATCGGTAAACGGTGCAATGATAGTTTCAAGTCCCGACGAGATCGGGCCGCTTGACGAGAAAACTATGTATTTCGGTCAGATACTTGATAATCAGTATACATCATCAAAGATGCTTGCAGAGCGGACTGTGTTTGAAGCGGCGGCAGAGAGAAAACTCGATGCAAAGGTTATCCGTGTCGGAACGCTTGCGGCAAGAGAGTCAGACGGGGAATTTCAGGTAAACTATCTGAGCAACAGCTTTATGGAGCGTCTGCGCAGTTATGTTCTTTTAAAATGCTTCCCGTATTCACGCATGGATGAGCCTATGCGTCTTGGTCCGATAGATATAAGCGCAAAGGCGTTTATGCAGCTTGCTAAAACACCGAAAGAATGTTGTCTGTTTAATGCCGTAAACACTCATTCGATACCTGCGGTGGATGTTATCCGTGTAATGAAGGATATAGGTCTAAATATTCGGATAGTGGAAGATAAAGTTTTTGACGAAATGCTTACCAAAGCCGGAAACGATCCCAAAAAAGCCGCAATACTTTCAAGTTTGCTTGCTTATAAGACAAACACCAATCTTGCATATGTACCCGTGAAATTCAGATATACTTCACAGATTCTTGCCCGAATGGGATTTTTCTGGAACATAACGGATGCTTCGTATATTCACAAGTTTATTGAGGGTATGGCAGGACTGGGATTCTTTGATGAAAATATTTTATAAGATAAGTCGGAGGACTGATATGGAAAGAAAAGAAACACTGATAAAGAAAAAATACATAGAATATTTTATATCGACCCTTGCCATGTCGGGCAGTACCGCTATCACCTCTATCGTAGATATGATAATGGTCGGCAATATTATAGGTTCCAATGCTATGGCAGCAATAGGTTTGACAGCTCCGATAATTTTTATAATAAATGTCATCTTTGGATTGTATATATATGGCGGGAATACGCTTTCAGTCACATATAAAGGCTGCCGAGATTCGGAGAGTGCCGATAAATGCTTTACAATAGCTATTTTGGGAGGAATTCTGGTTTGTGTGTTGGTATCACTTTCAGAACTGATACTATTTGGTTCCGTTGCCAAGGTGCTATGTGCCGGAAATGAAGAACTTTACGATCCTGTATCCGAGTATTTGTTTCCTTTGCTTTTCATGGGGCCGCTTGTAATACTTGTAAACGGCATGGCAGTGTTTGTACGCAGCGACGGTCTCGGAAGGCTGTCGCTTGCGATACCTATCGTGTCTAATGCGATAAACCTTATCATGGACTATGTATTTATGGTTTTATTCGGATTTGGCATAGGGAGTGCAGCATGGGCTACAAATATCGGTTTTATTTCGGCGATCATACTTGTATTTCCGTACTTACGTTCGGAAAAACGTACAGTCTTCTTTAATATGCGAGGGCTGCTTGACATTAAGCTGACACTTGATATATTCAAAACCGGACTTGCTACAGCCTTGCTTAATGCGAGTTTGTTATTTAAAAGTTATATTACAAATATAATTGTTGTATCATTATTTGGAGCAAGCGGTGCTGTAACAATGAGCGTATGTTTGTCGGGCGGCAATATTGCCAACGTATTATATTTGGGAACATCTCAGACGATGATGCCGATAGGAGGAGCGCTTTTTGGTGAGAAGGATTATACGGGTATTCGTTATCTGTTAAAAGTCGCAGCCTCTATTACGGTGACAATATGCACTGTGATAGCTGCATTATTATGTATCTTCCCATACCGGTTTGCCCAAATTTTCAATGTAGATGTGGAGAGCATAAAGAATTTGTATTACTCTGCATTTCGTATATATTGTTTTTCCTTACCGTTTGTCGGAATACAGAATATTGTCCGCAGCTATCTGCAAGCGTGCGGTCATAAGAACGCCGCAACTGTAATGATGATACTTGACGGAACTGCGTTTTTTTATACCGATAATATATGTTTTATCGGTTGCCGCTCCCTCAATGATATGGATCACTTATACAGCTGCTCCGATTTTGGCTATGGCTGCAGTTTATATCTATCTGTATATAAGTTTGAAAAAAGAAGGTATGAACGATTTATTTCTGCTTCCCGTTAATACCGGAAATAATGCGGAACTTGAACTGACGCTGGATGCTGAGCTTAAAGATGTAGGTGAATCTTCCGAAATTGCTCTTGCTTTCTGCCGTGATAACGGCATACCCGATTCGGTCGGAAATCTGATATGGCTTCCGGTACAAGAAATTTGCTCCAATATAGCAAAATCCGCTTATTCGGGCAAAACAGGCAGTGCAGATCTTTTTCTGAAAATAACAGATACGGAGGTAATAATGAGAATAAGAGATAATGGCATAATTTTCAATCCCGTCGAATTTATTGATGAGAGCAACAATGAAATAACAGGGCTTAAACTGCTTGAAGCAATGAAGATAAAGCTTGAATATAACCGCATACTCGGATTTAATAACACTATAGTGACCATACCGTGTGTGGGGCAAAATAAAAGTGCATAAAAAAGGCTTCTGCGAACAAAATGTGAACACATTATATTTAGGATGCCTCTAAAAATTAGGAGAGAGCTAAAAGCAGATAGAATTTTCGATAAGAATGAAAACACTCTCAGCTATAACAGAAAGGTTGTGTCAAGAGGATTTGAAGCAGTTATCCCAATTATGGCAAGTTTGGCGAAATTATCATTTTTAGAGCTACCCTTATATTTTTCTATCCGCCAAGTTATAAAACAATAAAAAACACCTGCATAGATACATCTGTAATTTGTATCTATGCAGGTGTAAAAAATTGTTATATTATGGAAATGCTTTTGTCGTGAATAACTGTCGCTTGATCGTAAGCGATAAATAATCCCGCGTCTATCATTCCGCCCGCCTCTATGGTACAATTATAAAAAATAATTGTACAGAGTGTGAAAGATATGGGCAAAATACGAGAAGCGAAAAGAGCTATACAGCTTAAGAACCGGAAAGAAGAAGTTGAAGCGCAGATGTCAAGCGGAATGGCTGTCAGTGACACGACACACGCATGAAAGTTTCTATTTTTAGTTTTAGTAGTATATCAAATATTTTAATGTTCCATTATAACACAACCTTCCACATTTATTGTTTTCAACAATTTAGAAAGCAATGTTATTTCATCGGACTTTTCATCAACAGCCTTTTGACCCAATCATAAATCATCTGCATCAAACCATACGGAAACTATATGATTTTGCTTTTGCGTTTCTATCCTGTTACCATGCATGATTTTACAATATATACAAACGAATTTTTTAGTTT
>JAFUUG010000075.1 GCA_017483905.1 Bacillota bacterium | reverse complement strand
ATACAATCAATGTGCAATACAGATACAAGAGATGTAAAGGCAACGGTAGAACAGATAAAAAAATTGCAGGAGGCAGGCTGTGAGATAATAAGGGTGGCTGTACTCGATATGGAGGCGGCAGAGGCTCTTGCACAGATAAGAAAGCAGATAGATATTCCTCTTGTGGCTGATATACATTTTGATTATAAATTGGCTTTAAAGGCGATAGAAAACGGTATTGACAAACTCAGGATAAATCCGGGCAATATCGGAAGTGAGGAAAGAGTCAAAGCTGTGGCAGATGCGGCAAAGGCAAAGGGTATACCTATAAGGATTGGTGTAAATTCCGGTTCGCTTGAAAAGAAGTATATAGAAAAATACGGCGGCGTTACACCGAGAGGACTGGTAGAGAGTGCTTTAGGTCATGTAAGATTGCTGGAAAAATATGATTTTTATGATATAGTTATATCAATAAAGGCATCAAGCGTACCTTTTACATTGGAAACTTACGAGATATTGAGCAGTGAAGTTGACTATCCGCTGCATCTGGGTATAACGGAATCGGGAACGGTAAGAAGCGGCTCGATAAAATCGGCTGTCGGCATAGGGGCTATACTTGCAAGAGGTATAGGAGATACGATAAGAGTTTCTCTTACGGGGGATCCTGTGGAGGAAATATGGGCTGCAAAGGAGATACTGAAAAGTCTTGAACTGAGAAAATTCGGTGTTGAATTTGTTTCATGTCCTACTTGCGGAAGAACACAGATAGATCTTATTTCTATTGCACAGGAAGTGGAAAAGAGATGTGCAAATATAGATAAGGAAATAAAAGTTGCGGTGATGGGCTGTGCGGTAAATGGTCCGGGAGAAGCAAGAGAAGCCGATATAGGGATAGCAGGCGGAAAAGGCTACGGTCTGATATTTAAAAAGGGGGAAATAATCAGAAAAGTACCCGAAAATGAACTTATAGATGAACTTATGAAACTGGTAGAGCAATTGTGACAGAGAAGGAAGAAAAGAGGAAGTATTATTATGGATTCAAAGCGTTTTATCGACCTTTTTGGTGATATAAAGCTTTCGGCAAGCGTTAAGGGTGTATTTAAAAATTCTGTTGTTGATGATATAAGAGTCAATAAAGAAGAAAAATTGATGAGAGTTTATATATCGGATAATAAAATTCTGGAGGAAAATGCTATTCCGATACTGAAAAAGAATCTGAAAGAAAATTTTCCGTTTATAAATAATGTGGAAGTATACATAGAATATAAACTCGAAGATGACTCTATTGAATATAAGGTAAAAAAATATTGGGGTAATATTTTAAACAGTATAAAAGAGTCAAGTATTGTTTGCTTTTCGCTGATAAAAGAGGCAAACTGGAAAATAAAAAATGAAAATTGTCTTGAAATATCTGTGGGGCACAGGGGGGCTTTTTTATGCAAAGCAAACCTTATTGACAGGCAGATAAGCGAAAAAATAAAGGAACGATTCAACGATGAATTGAGAGTAAACTTTATAAATACAGTAGAAAGCGATTCGCAGAAGAGGGAAAGAGAAGAAGAATTAAACAATGCTATGGCGGAAGCTGCCGAAAATGCAAAAAACAGGGGGAATATAAAGAGCGGTGAAACTTTTTCCGGTGAAAAAAATGCGGCAAGTGAAAAGGATAAATCGCAAAAATTCAAGAAAAGAACAAAAAATGTAAAGTATTCGGAAATTGAGGAAACGGCTGAAATTATCAAAAATGCTATAGAAGAAGAAAAGACCGTTACCGTAAAGGGAAAAATACTTGAATGCGAGATAAAGGAAACAAAAAAAGGCAAGCTGCTTATTATGGCGGATATTACGGATATGACGGATTCCGTAAGCTTTAAATTCTTTGTTGAACCCGATGAATTTACAGATGAATTTAAAGATTCGATAAAAGCGGGAAAATATGTAAAGGTACAAGGTCGTGTCATATATGATGAATTTGCACACGAACTTTCCATAATGGCTGAAAAAGTACATTCCGCTAAGCCACCGAAAATAAGAGCGGAAGATAACAGCGAAGAAAAAAGAGTCGAACTCCATCTTCACACAAAAATGAGTGCAATGGACGCTGTTACAGATGTAAAAGATTATATAAACAGGGCGATAGCATGGGGGCATAAGGCTATAGGAATAACCGATCACGGAGTTGTACAGGCTTTTCCCGATGCGATGAAAGCACTTGGAGAGGCGAAAAAGGCGGCAAAGAAAAAAGAACAAGAAATAGAGCTGAAGATACTTTACGGAGTGGAGGCTTATCTTGTGGACGATCTAAAAGAGATAGTAACAAGATCGAAAGGACAAGGCTTTGACGATGAATACGTTGTATTCGATATTGAAACCACGGGTCTTGACAAGGAAAATAACAAGATAATAGAAATAGGTGCCGTCAAAGTAAAAAACGGAGAGATAGCAGATAATTTTTCCGAATTTGTAAATCCCGAAGAGCATATAAGCGAAAAAATAACCGATCTTACGGGAATAACCGATGAGATGGTAAAAGATGCACCGAATGAAAGTGTGATACTTCCTAAGTTTTTTGATTTTTTTGAGGGGTGCATACTTGTTGCACACAATGCCGATTTTGATACGGGATTTATAAAAAAATGGGCAGAGAGAAACGGAAGAAAGTTTGAGTCTACTTACGTGGATACGCTTGGTATTGCAAGGGCGTTATTTACGGAATTAAAGAAATTTACTCTTGACAGAGTTGCGAAAAGGCTCGATGTTTCGCTTGACAATCATCACAGAGCGGTATGTGATGCACAGGCTACGGCTGAGATATTTATAAAGTGTATACCGCTGCTCAGAGAAAATGGGGTCAATAATCTTGATGAACTTAATATATTTGCGGGAAGAAATATTGATGCAAAAAGCTTGAAATATTATCATGCGGTAATATATGCAAAAAATTATGAGGGACTCAGAAATTTATATGAACTTATTTCAATTGCGCATTTGAAATATTACCATAAAAGACCGAGAATACCTAAGAGCGAATATCTTAAATTCAAAGAAGGGCTTATTATAGGAACTGCCTGCGAAGCCGGAGAATTCTTCAAGGCTGTGCTTGAAAATGCCGATGAGGAAAGAATAGACGCATTGGCACATTTTTATGACTATTTTGAGATACAGCCTATAGGAAATAACAAATACCTTATCGCAAGCGATAAGGCGGAAAATGTTAATAATGATGACGATTTAAGGGAGATAAACAGAAAGATAGTTGAACTTGGTGAAAAATACGATAAGCCTGTTGTTGCGACTTGTGATGCGCATTTTCTCGAACCGTGGGACGAGTATTACAGAAGAGTGATAATGGCGGCACAGGGATTTGAAGATGCTGATAATCAGTCGCCGCTTTTTTACAGGACAACGGAGGAAATGCTTGCGGAATTTGACTATCTCGGAGAAGAAAAGGCTAAGGAAGTAGTTATCACGAATACGAATCTTATAGCGGATATGATAGAGGATATCCTGCCTGTACCGGACGGAACATTTCCGCCGAGAATAGAGGGGGCAGATGATGAACTCAAAAAAATAACGATGGAGAAGGCAATTTCCATATATGGAGATCCGCTGCCCGAAATAGTTGCAACAAGGCTCAAAAGAGAACTCGATTCCATAATCGGAAACGGTTATGCAGTCCTTTATATTATTGCGCAGAAACTTGTGTGGAATTCAAACGATCATGGTTATATAGTGGGTTCAAGAGGTTCGGTGGGTTCGT
>JAFUUG010000074.1 GCA_017483905.1 Bacillota bacterium | reverse complement strand
TTTATTTGAAAATTTATATTTGATAAGGATATATGAGATTGCCGCATAATTGCAGTTGGTTAATGTCTTCTGAGTTATGTGGCTTTTTGAGTAGGTGAGTGAATTTGAATGTAATGCCTTATCTTATGTCATTGCAGGAGCAGAATTTTAATATGAGTAGGAGATGTATATATGGATCAAGCTGTAAATTATAAGGTTATGTCAAATATCGGATTTGAAATTTCTTTTATTAAAGTTGTCGATGAAGTTATTAAAAAGTGTATTCGAGTAGGTGAAGCCGAAATGTGTTATAATGATGAGTATAACAAAAGCAATGTGGTTATAACTGCAAAGTGGGCTGATTATCCGGATAGAAAACATAAGGCTGTTAAGCTGTGTATTAATAATTTTGCGGAAAACAGAGCTGTATACAGTATATTTATAAAAGAAACGGTTATTTTAAAATCTGAGCTTCCTTGGGTCAAATCTTAAATAATGTTTTCTAATGCTTGCATTGACAATAAAAAAATGATATAATTGTCTTGAAGAAAAACGAACAAAGGATAAGGTATTATGGATGATAATGCAAGAAATATACATATGTTGGATCTGACCTATGAAGAATGGGTCGTTGAAACCTGCAAAAAGGCAAGAAGAATAATGGAAGAAACAGAAAAAGAAAGAAATAAAAATTCGGAAGGGGATAAAAATGCAAAACAAAAATGAAAAAGCAAATTATTCAAGTACCCCTTATGATGATGTGTTTCGGACAATGTTGGTTGAGGGAAAAAATCTGATAATTCCTCTTATAAACGAAACTTTTGGGGAAAATTATACAGATGAGGCGGAGATAATATTTAACCAAAACGAACATTTTGTTACTTTTGAGGATGGAAGCCAAGTGGAGGTAATAACGGATTCTAACTTTAGGATCATATATAAGGGGGTTACTAAGTATTACCATTATGAGTGCCAAAGTAATCCTGACAGCACAATACTCATAAGAATATTTGAGTATGATACTAAGATCGCTATTGAAAATAGCGTGGTTGAAGATAATGTTATGACGATAACTTTTCCGAATTCCGCTGTACTGTATCTCAGAGCAACGTCAAATACACCGGATACGATGAAAGTGGTTATAAAAGTGCCGAGACCGGGGATTGATGGTGAATACTATGTTAAAGTGGTCAAGGCAGTCAGCTATTCGATAGATGATATTTTCGAGCAGAAGCTATGGTTTTTGATACCATTTCATATATTTTCATATGAAAAATCATTTAAAAGCTATGAAAACAACGAAACGGAGAGGGAAAATCTCATAAAAGAATATGAAAAAATTAAAATTGGACTTGAAAAATTGGCGGAAGAAAAGGCGATATCTGATTTTCAGAAAATAATGATTCTTGATATGTCAAAAAAAGTGGTAGACTATATAGCTGAGAAGTATTCAAATGTTAAAGAAGGGGTGAAAAAGATCATGGGTGGACAGATTCTTGATTTTGAAGCTAAGAGAATTCGCGATGATGCTCGACAAGAGGGTAGAATTGAGGGCAGACTTGAAGGCAGACAAGAGGGCAGACTTGAGGGGATGAAAGATGCAAAAGATGAAATGATTATTGCAATGCGAGAAAATGGTATACCGGAAGAACAAATCAAACTAATAATAAGTTTTAAACCAACGAAAAATTAAGTAAACTCGTTTTACTAAAAAATTTAATTTTAAGATTTATTTGGCAATGTGAAAAAATTATTGAGGGACTCTGTATCATTATTAAAATTGATGCAGAGTCCTTTTTATTTTGGAATATTGAGTGAAAAAACATATAAGCAAGAAAAATGTTATTCGATAAATAGGGTAGATAGTGCTTTTATTATTGAATTATGGCTTAGTTATATTGAAGCATTTAATGAGATAATTTATAATAATAAGGCGGAAAATAGTATGAATGATAGTTTATTGCATCTTTTCCGCATATAATAAAAAATTTGTTGTTTAAAAATTTTTTTTAATAAAGGGTTATCAAAACAACAAAAATACCTTCTTATTCTATGAATGGATGTGTAAAGTACAAGATGCGAGTATTTGAAATGTTATTTCATGATAGTAAAAAATACTTAAGATACGGTGTTTTAGGTATATATATGAAATTTATTTCAATGACTTGCAAAAAAGGCATATTAAATCAAATATGCAGAAAGTTTTGTAAATATTCTTATTTATAAAGCTTTTCACATTTCATTTATAGTCCGAGGGGTATAAGATTTTCCATAAAACAACGAACATTGCATATCTAAAAGAATGTGATAGGCGTTTACCGGAAACGGACAGCACCATTGTACTTTACACACACAAATATGTAAAGGAGATGGTCTGAATATGCCTATAGAAGAGAAGATAATCGTTGTAAGGCAGTTTATCAATTACTTAAAGAAGACATTGAAAGGTGTCCAAAGTTCCTACTATAAAAAGGAATATCAAAGAATCGAAAATGAGAACAAGCTTGTTGCTGAAATGAATAGCTTCGGGTGTGTGCATTTAGGAATGTATGAATCACTCTTCGGAACAGAGTATATATCCGTTGAGATACGTGAATTGCTTGATAAATTACCTAAAAGACAGAAAATGGTAATTGTGATGAGTGTTGTCGAGAATTACACAGAGCGAGAGATCGCACAGTATTTGAATATATCGCAGCCAAGGGTCAATCAGGCAAAGATGAGCGGATTTAAGTCTTTACGGAAACTGCTGGAGGAGAACGATACATAATGGATAAAATTACACGCGAAGAGTATACCAAAATCTACGACCTTTTAACAGAAGTAGCGAAAGATAGAAATTCAAGAGCGGCTGAAGAACTTTATAAAATGTTTCAGCCTCTTATATTAAGCCTTTCTAAAGATCCGCTAACAAATAAGTTCGATAGTGAACTTAATTCGGAGTTGAATTGTGCGGCATATGCAGCGATAATGAAGTTTGATATCATTTTAGAAAGCAGTACATATACCTGATCGAAAAATTTGCATTATAAATAAATTACAATTTTATAATTATTTTGATATGCCGCGATTATCGCAGTTTTGCACATTTCGACCTTATGATCGCAAAAATGGTGATAATTGCGGCAGGGGAAAGGCAACTACACACAACGGATACCCCAAAAATAATTTTGAAAAAGAAAATTGGATTTGTAAAAAGGTTCAATATTTAAATATTAAATAAGATAAATATGTTTTAAATATTTAACCGGTATGTGCAAATATTACAAATAAATATCACTTTATGTATAAAATTTGTTAAGAATGACTGTTATAATTTTTGAAAGAGCAACAACTGATAGTAATATAATATTTAAAATCCAATAATTATCTTATACTTTTGAATATATGGACAATATTGTTAAATGATTAACAATATTAGCTTTATCTTATAATATTATTTTATGAGTTGTAGCTTGCTGCTGCTTCTTCCGATTAAAGATAATACATCATTTGTATTTACATTATATATGCGAGGTATAGGTGCATGGAAAAAATAGAAGAGATAATAGAAAGATTATATAATAAAGGATATTCTTATACAAACATACGTTCATTTTTGTTGAATTACGGTATTTACAGTAAAACCGGAAAACCATTTACAAAATCAAATATCAGGTATTACATTAGAAAGTATAATATACAGTTGAGAAAATGCAGTGATATAGAATTAAATGAAATCTATTTTAAAAAAGACAGATATTACTGCTTGCTCAATAAATATTTTAAACCCGGAAACTATAAATATCAACTTTATAATATGAAAAATATGTTGAATGATGTCAAAAATACAAAGCTGATTTTATCCGACAATGAATATGTTTTAAATGTAAATAACTACAATAAAATTGTAGAAAAGCTGCAGAAAAAAGAAAAATTCAAGGTTTACAACAAGAGAATAAGAGGTGATTATACCGGAAGAAATCTATTGGCTATAGGACTTGATCATAAAGGAAAACATAGTGTGATTTTAAAAAAAGATATTTTTGATTGGATGAGAGAGAAGGATCAATTTATTTTACATACAAAAAATGAGGAGATATCCTTGAGGGGAATGATATGTACAAGCAGAATTTTTTTGACGATAAATAAAGGTTTGGAGTTGGATGATTTTTTGAGATATATTTATATTCCCTCAGATAGCAGTGAATTGAAAAAAGAGGAGGTATGTTCTGAAGATAGTTTTAAGATAGCTGTTAACAAAAATGGTGATTTTCGGTTGGTTGAGGTAAGGATCAAAGGTGAACTTAAGTTACCGCAGTTTACGGTATTCGAGGATGAGTTGTATAGAAGAATAAAATCGAATTATGGTGTTAAATCTTTAACATACTCAGATATGCACTATGTTTCAAGTTTATATGAAAATCTAAAAAATGACCATGTGCAATTAAAAAATACAAACTATATACCTTTTTTTATTTAATTTAAGATAACTTTTAAAATTTCAAAAAATTTTTATCTTGTACATCAAATAACATGAAAGAAAATATTGCATGAAGTAAACTTGTATTGGGGTAAGTAACTTATTATCTATCATATGTAATGGCAGACGAGAAATATTGTGAGGCTCTGTGTCACTATTGAAAAGTGATATGGGGTCTTTTTTGTTATGCAAAATTAAGTTTGAATGGAGTGAAAAATATGTCTGAAAGAAAATATTTTAATGTTAATGAAGAAACAGCAAAATTAGCCCACGATATGATGGCAATGAGTGAATATAAACACGGAAGCAAGACGAACGAATACATAGCCTATTGCAACAAAGCATACGATATTGCGGAGAAAGTAGTTGAAAAATATCCAAAAGAGGCTGAAAAAGCATGGAAAATGGCAACGACTTA
>JAFUUG010000003.1 GCA_017483905.1 Bacillota bacterium | reverse complement strand
CAATCAAACTTAGGTATCCCGAATATGTGTAAAAGAGGAGCAAGGGCGGGCAAAAAAAGAAAATAAGGCGAAAACCTCGGACAGCCACATTAAAAAATCTTCTTTCGGTGATAGTAACAGCAGCGTGTCACGCTGCTGTTTTTTTTTCGCCGAAGAAAAGTTATTTTTTATTCGCCTTTTCGATTTTTTCTCTAAACTTTAATACCTCGTTTAGCGACTTTTTCGGCTTTTCTCGTTCAAACAAAATCTTGTTTATGTTATCACTTCCAAATCTCGCCTTTAAGCTCCTGCTTAGCTTTTCGAGGTTTTCCTCAATTTCCGTATTTTTTGCGGTCAACTCATTGTATTTCTTGCGGTTGAGTAGCTTTTTCAAGCCTGTAAAGTCTTTTAACTCCTCTTGTATCTCGGCTTTTTGGCTTTCCCATTCGCTTTTGATTTTGGCTACTTTTTGCAACCCTGCAATTTCCTTTTCCCTTTTCTCTCGTTCTTCCGTTGCTTTTCGTTCTTCTTCTCGTTCTCGTTCCTCTCTTGCTTTTCGTTCTTTCTCTCGTGCCTTTTCTTCCTCAATCTGTTCGGCGGTCTTTTCTGTTTTCGGAGCAGGAGCAGGAGTTTCTTCTTCGGGTGGATCACCTTTAGGTGTTATTCCCATATCAATACTAAATTGTCTTAAATAATCGGTTAATTCGCTCATTTTTTTCGTCCTCCTTAAAGGCTTATATCATTTTTTTTCTTTGGTAGTGGTAGCTTTTCAAGAGGTTTCAAGCGTTCTTTTTCAAGCTTATCAAACTCTATTTGATATTCGGGTCTTAACTCCTCGTGTTTTCGGATAACATTTCCCATAGCTTGAATATGTGATAGAGGTTCTCCTGTCAGCACCAAATCGTTTTTTAATTCCTCAATTTTTGCGGTCAGCTCGTCAAAGGTCTTTTTTGCCGTACCTCGTTTAAGCTCGGCTATTGACTTGTTTCCCTCTCGTGTTGCTTCGTTTAAGATATTGACTTGACAGCCGAGGGCGGTTTCAAGGTGTTCTTGTAAGTCCTCGTGAAACCTCTGTAAATCGCTTTTATTGACTACTTCTTTCGCCGATACCTTGTATTTCTCTTTCTTTTTGTCGTAGGTAACAGGCACGAACGCAAAGTGTAAATGTGGTGTAACCTCGTCTTTGTGGACATAGGCAGACACGACATTTTTTTCACCGCCATATCGTGAGGATAGAAACTTGTATGTTTCCTTGAAGAAGTCTTGTTCGAGGTGTTCGGGTAGGTCTTTGGGCATTGTCACAACCCACGAACACATTACATTCACATCTTTTCTGTTAAGACAATAAACCTCATTACACCGTTTTTTGATAAACTCTCCTTGACTTATATCCCGATGAGGAGCGAGGTTATAATTCAAGTGAGATTTTGAGGTGTCTATATTTTGATTTCCAAACTCGACAAGGTTTCCGTCCTTGTCTGTTCCTCGTTCGTAGTGTTTACATAAATGTCCTACTGCTCCCTTAGTAGATTTCATTACATTAGCCATTCTGTTCACTCTCCTTATGTGGTCTGTCTGACTTCACACCATATCATCAGTATAGCAAAAATCGGCTCTACTGTCAATATGGTGTAGCAAGTTATACCAAACCGCCAAGGCGGTATTGGTAAACTTGCCCTACGGGGTTACGGATGCGTGATCGCATCCGTTTTGGTGTTGCTTACGCAACACATTATCGTTGCTACATCGCAACGACAATGTGCGTGTTAAAACACGCACATAGAAGATAAGAGAAGAAAAAAAACATAAAAATTACTAATATTTGGCTAAGATAAGAGTAAAAATAGGATTTTGGGCATTGTCGGATTTCCGTAATATCATTGTCGTTTTTCGACAATTATATTGTCGGATTTCCGTAATGATATTGCTAAAATTATAGCAACGATTTTGAAAATGATAAAAAAAATGTTGTCATATTTTTAGCAATAAAATTTTGGAAATATATTGACATTTGTTGTTTAGAGTAGTACAATGATATTGCTACCATAACAACAAAACAAAAAAGGAAGTGCTTTATATGTCAGATACAAAAAAGATAAGTTATCAGATTGAGGAAAACAACTACATAACGGATGTTAATACGGGAGAGGTTGTCGCAACCAATAAGACATCAATTCAAAGCGTAAAAGTGTCAAAAGAGCCTGCTTTTATCAAATTATATTTGGAACATCTAATCTGTTTCAAGGGATTGTCCATTTCCATAAATTCGATTTTAGCGGAACTTCTGCAACAATGCTCTTATGCGAATATTAACGATGCCGAGGGCGGTATGATATTATACATCAATAAAGCCTTGAAAAAGACGATTGCAAGCAAACTTAACCTAAGTGTATCTCGCATTGATCACTCTATCACAGAGTTTGTAAAAAAGGACTTAATGCGTAGATTAGATTTAGGTAAATATCAGTTTAACCCGCATTTTTTCGGAAAAGGCGAATGGAAAGATATACAGAATATAAGAGCAACCTACGATTATAACACTGGTGAAGTCAATACCGAAATAGTTAAAGCGGAAGAGCCTAAAAGTCCAGACTTGACAGAGGAACAAAAAGAGCAGTTAAAACTTCTTGCAGAAAAATACGATATTGCGGATATAATAAAGATTTTTAATAAAACCTTAAATGCGGAAGTAGATAAAAAAACAGTAGAATATGCTGAAACATTGGACAGCGAAGTAAAAAAAGCTGAAACAGAATTGAACACGATTAAAAAAGAAATGGAAACATTTCAGCAAACCGCACAAGCAGGAGGACTTTAAGAAATGAGCGAACAAAAAGAGAAAAACATTCAAATACCTCTCTCATTGTTCCTTAACTGCTTTAAGCTACTTGTTTGTGATGTAGGCAGTCCCGAACTATACGAGGACACTAAAAACGCATTACAAACGAAATTTGAGGCGATAGCAAGGCGAGAACTATACACCAAATACAAGACCGCCAAAACCGACGAGGAGCGAGAGCAAGCTCGACAGCAGTATTTAGATAGTGCAGGCATACCGCAAGAATACCGCTGGAGCGAAGAATGGAAAGGAGAATGAAAATGCAATTCAGAGATACAAAGCACGAGGAAATTTTTAACGAACTTTGCGAAAAAATGCGTTATTCCGACACTTATCATCAATCGTTGGCATATCTGATCGCCCTCGATAGCGTGTGCCGAGAGCATATATCGGAGATATTCAATGTTGACGAGGACGGAATAGAGCCGAGTTGCATTAACAGAGCTTGGCAGACAAGCACGAGCAGGCGGACTACTCGACTTGCGTTTAACTTATGGAACGGAACAACAGCGGACATAACCTCGGACGGAGAGGAATATAATTCAAATCTTTATGCAGTTGATGAAATATTTTGTTGCGAATATGCCCCATATTATTGGCAATCAATCAAACTTAGGTATCCCGAATATGTGTAAAAGAGGAGCAAGGGCGGGCAAAAAAAGAAAATAAGGCGAAAACCTCGGACAGCCACATTAAAAAATCTTCTTTCGGTGATAGTAACAGCAGCGTGTCACGCTGCTGTTTTTTTTTCGCCGAAGAAAAGTTATTTTTTATTCGCCTTTTCGATTTTTTCTCTAAACTTTAATACCTCGTTTAGCGACTTTTTCGGCTTTTCTCGTTCAAACAAAATCTTGTTTATGTTATCACTTCCAAATCTCGCCTTTAAGCTCCTGCTTAGCTTTTCGAGGTTTTCCTCAATTTCCGTATTTTTTGCGGTCAACTCATTGTATTTCTTGCGGTTGAGTAGCTTTTTCAAGCCTGTAAAGTCTTTTAACTCCTCTTGTATCTCGGCTTTTTGGCTTTCCCATTCGCTTTTGATTTTGGCTACTTTTTGCAACCCTGCAATTTCCTTTTCCCTTTTCTCTCGTTCTTCCGTTGCTTTTCGTTCTTCTTCTCGTTCTCGTTCCTCTCTTGCTTTTCGTTCTTTCTCTCGTGCCTTTTCTTCCTCAATCTGTTCGGCGGTCTTTTCTGTTTTCGGAGCAGGAGCAGGAGTTTCTTCTTCGGGTGGATCACCTTTAGGTGTTATTCCCATATCAATACTAAATTGTCTTAAATAATCGGTTAATTCGCTCATTTTTTTCGTCCTCCTTAAAGGCTTATATCATTTTTTTTCTTTGGTAGTGGTAGCTTTTCAAGAGGTTTCAAGCGTTCTTTTTCAAGCTTATCAAACTCTATTTGATATTCGGGTCTTAACTCCTCGTGTTTTCGGATAACATTTCCCATAGCTTGAATATGTGATAGAGGTTCTCCTGTCAGCACCAAATCGTTTTTTAATTCCTCAATTTTTGCGGTCAGCTCGTCAAAGGTCTTTTTTGCCGTACCTCGTTTAAGCTCGGCTATTGACTTGTTTCCCTCTCGTGTTGCTTCGTTTAAGATATTGACTTGACAGCCGAGGGCGGTTTCAAGGTGTTCTTGTAAGTCCTCGTGAAACCTCTGTAAATCGCTTTTATTGACTACTTCTTTCGCCGATACCTTGTATTTCTCTTTCTTTTTGTCGTAGGTAACAGGCACGAACGCAAAGTGTAAATGTGGTGTAACCTCGTCTTTGTGGACATAGGCAGACACGACATTTTTTTCACCGCCATATCGTGAGGATAGAAACTTGTATGTTTCCTTGAAGAAGTCTTGTTCGAGGTGTTCGGGTAGGTCTTTGGGCATTGTCACAACCCACGAACACATTACATTCACATCTTTTCTGTTAAGACAATAAACCTCATTACACCGTTTTTTGATAAACTCTCCTTGACTTATATCCCGATGAGGAGCGAGGTTATAATTCAAGTGAGATTTTGAGGTGTCTATATTTTGATTTCCAAACTCGACAAGGTTTCCGTCCTTGTCTGTTCCTCGTTCGTAGTGTTTACATAAATGTCCTACTGCTCCCTTAGTAGATTTCATTACATTAGCCATTCTGTTCACTCTCCTTATGTGGTCTGTCTGACTTCACACCATATCATCAGTATAGCAAAAATCGGCTCTACTGTCAATATGGTGTAGCAAGTTATACCAAACCGCCAAGGCGGTATTGGTAAACTTGCCCTACGGGGTTACGGATGCGTGATCGCATCCGTTTTGGTGTTGCTTACGCAACACATTATCGTTGCTACATCGCAACGACAATGTGCGTGTTAAAACACGCACATAGAAGATAAGAGAAGAAAAAAAACATAAAAATTACTAATATTTGGCTAAGATAAGAGTAAAAATAGGATTTTGGGCATTGTCGGATTTCCGTAATATCATTGTCGTTTTTCGACAATTATATTGTCGGATTTCCGTAATGATATTGCTAAAATTATAGCAACGATTTTGAAAATGATAAAAAAAATGTTGTCATATTTTTAGCAATAAAATTTTGGAAATATATTGACATTTGTTGTTTAGAGTAGTACAATGATATTGCTACCATAACAACAAAACAAAAAAGGAAGTGCTTTATATGTCAGATACAAAAAAGATAAGTTATCAGATTGAGGAAAACAACTACATAACGGATGTTAATACGGGAGAGGTTGTCGCAACCAATAAGACATCAATTCAAAGCGTAAAAGTGTCAAAAGAGCCTGCTTTTATCAAATTATATTTGGAACATCTAATCTGTTTCAAGGGATTGTCCATTTCCATAAATTCGATTTTAGCGGAACTTCTGCAACAATGCTCTTATGCGAATATTAACGATGCCGAGGGCGGTATGATATTATACATCAATAAAGCCTTGAAAAAGACGATTGCAAGCAAACTTAACCTAAGTGTATCTCGCATTGATCACTCTATCACAGAGTTTGTAAAAAAGGACTTAATGCGTAGATTAGATTTAGGTAAATATCAGTTTAACCCGCATTTTTTCGGAAAAGGCGAATGGAAAGATATACAGAATATAAGAGCAACCTACGATTATAACACTGGTGAAGTCAATACCGAAATAGTTAAAGCGGAAGAGCCTAAAAGTCCAGACTTGACAGAGGAACAAAAAGAGCAGTTAAAACTTCTTGCAGAAAAATACGATATTGCGGATATAATAAAGATTTTTAATAAAACCTTAAATGCGGAAGTAGATAAAAAAACAGTAGAATATGCTGAAACATTGGACAGCGAAGTAAAAAAAGCTGAAACAGAATTGAACACGATTAAAAAAGAAATGGAAACATTTCAGCAAACCGCACAAGCAGGAGGACTTTAAGAAATGAGCGAACAAAAAGAGAAAAACATTCAAATACCTCTCTCATTGTTCCTTAACTGCTTTAAGCTACTTGTTTGTGATGTAGGCAGTCCCGAACTATACGAGGACACTAAAAACGCATTACAAACGAAATTTGAGGCGATAGCAAGGCGAGAACTATACACCAAATACAAGACCGCCAAAACCGACGAGGAGCGAGAGCAAGCTCGACAGCAGTATTTAGATAGTGCAGGCATACCGCAAGAATACCGCTGGAGCGAAGAATGGAAAGGAGAATGAAAATGCAATTCAGAGATACAAAGCACGAGGAAATTTTTAACGAACTTTGCGAAAAAATGCGTTATTCCGACACTTATCATCAATCGTTGGCATATCTGATCGCCCTCGATAGCGTGTGCCGAGAGCATATATCGGAGATATTCAATGTTGACGAGGACGGAATAGAGCCGAGTTGCATTAACAGAGCTTGGCAGACAAGCACGAGCAGGCGGACTACTCGACTTGCGTTTAACTTATGGAACGGAACAACAGCGGACATAACCTCGGACGGAGAGGAATATAATTCAAATCTTTATGCAGTTGATGAAATATTTTGTTGCGAATATGCCCCATATTATTGGCAATCAATCAAACTTAGGTATCCCGAATATGTGTAAAAGAGGAGCAAGGGCGGGCAAAAAAAGAAAATAAGGCGAAAACCTCGGACAGCCACA
>JAFUUG010000073.1 GCA_017483905.1 Bacillota bacterium | reverse complement strand
CTTGTCCATCTAATTTTTTCATCCCATTCTTTTAATTCTTCAATTTTGTTTTTTGTATTTTCTTTCATCTCACTTAATTTTGACAAAAAAGACATATCCAGTTCCCCCTTTTGCTTTTTTCTGCTTTGTTCTACTTATTTTATCGTGCCGATCCATTGATACTGCATATTGAGCACTTTTCTTATTACTTATTTTCTTCTTCGTCCGCAGTAAGGGCATACATAAACCCCGCCTATCCTCTCGATTTCCGTGCTCCCGCAGCCCTCACAAACAAGATTTTTCGGCTCGTCCTTATCTCCCAATTCAACAGACATTTCCTTTCTGCATATTTTACCATCTTTAACAAATGTTAAAATACAATTTCTTAAATCATTATAATCCCTGTTTTCAATATGCAGTACTGCATATTTTATTCTTTCTTTTTCCGCATAAGCAATTATAAGCCGTACCTTTTCAGAAAATAATCCTAATTTAATATCATATATTTTATCATATAACAGGGTATATTTGACACCGATCCCCGATATTATAAGTTCGTTTTCTCCAAAAAACATAGTATAGATCGTATCTTGCTCAACACCCGTTTTATCTATCCAAAGGCAATTAAATCTTCTTGCCGCGGTTTCTTTTACTTTTCTTTCATATTCATCCTCTTTATTTATTTTCTCTTTGCCCAATTGACTTTTACTGTAAGGCATCGTTTTTTCTTTCGGCTTTATTTTTATATTCCAACCAACGGATAGACCAAATTTTATCATTATAAACAACGGCAGGAAAAACAGCATAGTTTCCCATATAATGCACATTATAAAATATCCGACACCCGCAAACATCGCGCGCAGTTTAGCTATAAAAAGGATTGCGGCAATAACATTATAGACCGCCAAAAATATTGCAGCAATGTTATCATTATTCCTTATTTCTTCGGCAAAATCGGCTTGCATTGCATACTCTCTCCCCTTTTTCAAAGCAAAAAAGGCTGCTGTGAAACCTACGACATAAAAAGTACCAAAAATCATAAGCCCTACGATAAGCATCACCAAATCATCCGAAAGCATCAGCCAAAACCAACCAAACAGCATTATCACTATATCCAGTATCACCAAAACATCCGTCAATATAGTATTAACCATCACTTTTGAAGCCTTTTTTCCGTCATCCATACTATCACCCCTTTTCCTCATTCTACCACAAGCAATATTCAAGGTCAACATCATTTTGGAATACATTTTCAAATATGTCTCTGCTATATTCTCTGCGCCCGTTCTTTCATTTTGCCATCCTTTTATGACCGTATTTTATCTCCTTATCAGTCCTGTTTCCCCATAAATCGCCTCTAAATAAAAACACTCCCTTAGGAAGCGTTTTTCTGTCACAACTCTGCTTTTGCTGTTTTCACCGCAAAAAAACCGTTTTTCTTTATTCTATCAATATACTGTCTTGCTTTCAGCGGCGAATAAACCACTTCAACGGCAATATTCCCTATATTCCCGCTCTTGTCGTATGCAATAATAATATAATACTTTT
>JAFUUG010000072.1 GCA_017483905.1 Bacillota bacterium | reverse complement strand
CGCATGATTTTTTCTCCTCTTTTGCCTGTATATTTTTTACTATCTATTTATATTATACAACAAAAGTGGAGAAAAATCAGTAGATATAAAATAAAAAAAGCCTGTAAAATAAAGAATTTCATACATTTTACAATTGGCTATTGCAATTTTCTAAAAGGAGGGTTTTTAATGAACTACAAAGAAATTTTAAGAAATCATAAGAATGGCTTAACAAAATGTGAAATAGCGGATAGTTGCTGCTGTTCGAGAAATACTGTGGCAAGTGTTTTGAAAAAGGCTGAATCAGCCGGTATAGACTATGTAAAAGCAAAAGATATGAGCGATGAGCAGCTGCAAGAATGTTTATTTGGGAAAAGGAAAAAGGATAATTATAAGATCCCCGATTTTGATGAGATATTCTTGAAAATGCAGGAAAGTAATGTTACGATAACAGAATTATGGCGGGAGTATAAGGAAGACTGTATTGCTGAAAATAAGGACTATTACGGATTGACCCGATTCAAGGAATTATATAAGAAATTTATTGACGAGAGTCAGAATAATTCACCGTTTAAGGCGGGGGAAGTAATGTTTGTCAGTATTTTGGATGATATATGCGAAATTGAATATTCACAGACCTGTAAGAGTGTAAAAATCGGGGTATTTTGCGCAATGCTTCCATATAGTGGATATACATATATTCAGCCGATTATTCCACTGAATACGGATACATGGCTCATGTGTCACGCAAATGCTTTTTCAATGTTCGGCGGCACAGGCAGGAAAATAATGTGTTCTGATGTAAGGGATATTGTTAGCGTGAAACAAATTGCTGAAGAGTACAGAGAACTTTCCGAAAAGAATGATATAGCTGTAATACCTGTAAATAGCCGGAAATCTATGAAAAAGACTATGGATATTAATATGGAGATAGTTAGGGAATATATTGGTAAAAAAGCCAAAGATAAGAAATTCGGCTCTGTCAGGGAATTGGAAAGATTTATCAAAACTATATGTACGGAGTTTAATCATAATTCTAACTACAATAATATCAGGAGTCGGAAAGAGCTGTTTGATGATGTTGAAAAAAATTTTATAAAAAGTACACAGACAGCTAAAGTTAAGGCAGCGAATACATTTTTTAAATTGGTTGATGGGAATGGAATTGTTGAAATAGAAGATAAAAAGTATCTTTTCGATGATATGTATAAGAATGAAGTGATAACGGTATACAAAAAGACAGCGGTTATTGAATTCTATTGCGATAATGAAAGAATAACTGCAGTAAATGAAATCGTTCCGGAATTATAAGATTTTTTTACAACTCCGGAATCCCTCGGCTTTTTTTAGCCTACCGTCAGAGAAAACACCTTGAAATTCTGCTTGTGCGGAATTTTGGGGTGTTTTATTATATCGAACTGATATAATGGCTCTGACCCTCTCTATAGCAATAAAATATCCGGTATCGGTATTCTATTGCCCCGTTTTTCTTTTTGATTATTTTGTGATATTGATTATTTAAGATAAATTGTTTTTTGCTCCTCTAAAACCATTTCTTAATGATTTATTAGTGCCTGTTTTTGAAAAGAAGTTGGCGTAAACTTTAAGTTTTTTTGTTCACATCGCATTATAAGAATAATAATTTATATGGATATAAATGGTTTTAACTTGTGAAGAATATTTTGTCAATATTTAAAATATTTTCATGCAGGAACTATGCAAATAACTTTATTTATATGTTATGTTATTTTTCTTTATTACAGGTTATATTGTACCTGTATTTTAATTATAAAACCGCCTCAACATAAGATTAAAATAAATTATGAGGAGGCGATCCGAATGTTAGATAATTATAACGAAGTATTAAAGCCCGAAGAAGTCCGTAAGATACTTTCTATAGGCAGAAACAGTAT
>JAFUUG010000071.1 GCA_017483905.1 Bacillota bacterium | reverse complement strand
TGTTTTTCATCTCTCTGTATCTCACGATAAATAAAAATATAAGTATTACAGCCGAAACACAGAATACAGAAATAACGATAAGAATAATTATATCTATTATGTCAGAACGCTTATCTTCCGACTGAAAGACCTCTTCCGGAACACGTTCTACCGCATCCCGACTTACTATATCACATACACCGATAGGATATTCTTCATAAGTAAATACTATCTCACCGAATTTGTCCCCTTTATTCACCGGAGCCTCGGCTGTTTTTTCAAATGATATCCTTTTCGTTATTTTCGATGTATCGATTGATGACGGAAGACGCATTTCAAGGTCTTTTTCAACATAAAGGCTGACTTCTCCCAGCTCTCTCATTCTTTCTTCTTCATTATAGGTGTAATGTTCCTGAACCTCTGCCTGTCCGTAAAACTGATCTGCATTATATATCGTTACGGGAGATGAGTAGAGAGAAAATCCATATTCCATCAATGTTTTTGTATCGGAATAAATATTGAAGCCCTCATCTCTCATCACAACACTTATAAGATTCACCCCATCTTTTTTCGCATAAGTTACAAGTGTATTTCCGGCCTCATTGGTATATCCCGTCTTACTTCCCACACATTCGGGATAATAATATACGGAATCTTCCCATATAAGCTGGTTTGTATTGTAGAGTTCGTGTGCTTTATTTGTTTTCGTCTGCGGAATGGAGTAATAATCGGTACTTATATATTTCAGAAAATCGGGATATTTTATCGCCTCCTTGAATATCAGCGACATATCATAAGCACTTGTATAGTGCTGCTCATCATGGTATCCATGCGGATTATTGAAATGTGTATCTTTGCAGCCGAGTTCTTCGGCCTTTTTATTCATACGCTCTACAAATTTATCGACCGAACCGTCGATATGCTCGGCTATCGCCATGCATACTTCATTTGCGGAAGCAAGAAGAACTGCATAAAGGGCTTGTTCCATAGTCAGTTTTTCTCCGACTTCTGCATATATTTTACTGCTGTCCCATGGAGTTTCGTTGATAGCATAATCCGAATGAGTGATAATATCGGTCTTTTCCGTATTTTCTATAGCAAGAAGTGCGGTCATTGATTTTGTGGTACTTGCAGGATATGATTTTCTGTGACAATCTTTATCGTATAATATAAAACCGGTATCGGCATCTATAAGTATCGCCGACTGTGCCACAATAGTCGGTGCTTTATCACTTTTCCCCGTATCATCGGAATTTCCGGCATTTTCCGTGCTTATTTCCTCTGTGCTCTCTTCCGATACGATCTCCTCTGATGCTTCCTCTTCAGGCTCCGTTCCTTCCGATGCAATCTCATCTTCCGATCCTTCCGATATGATCTCATCTTCGGGCTGTGCCGATACAATAGTCACAGAATTTACAAAAATTGTATAAATGATAAGAAATATAATAAGTGAATTAAATTTTTTTGACTTTTTTTTCATCTTTATCTCCGTAAATAATTTTTTGAAACTTTATTTTTATATAGATTATACAGTCATTACAATTATATTTCAAGAGTTTTTTTCAAACATTATTCAACATTATTCCGAAAAAATCTTATGTTCAATAAGTGCTTTCCAAAAAAGATTCTTTCTTATCTTTCCATTATCTCCATAAGTTCTCTTATTTCTTCCACTCTCTCATCATATTCCTTAACTTCCCCGAATCCATACGCCGCAAATATAAATCGTACCCCCGCACTCTTTGCCGCATCTGCATCCCCCTGCGTATCTCCCACATACACAGGCTCTTTCATTGCGTATTTTTCTGCTATCATTTTTATATTTTCACCTTTCTTCTTTCCCGTAACACCGGGGCAGGTAAAATCCTTAAAATATCCCCATAATTTATGTCCCTCAAGAAACGACTGTATATACCCGTCCTGACAGTTTGAAACAATATAAAGATCAAATCTTTCGCTTAATCTCTTTATAGTCTCCTCAACTCCGTCATATAATATACCTCCGTTTTTACTCAGATACTCCACCTGTTTTTCGCAGCATTTATCCATCATTTCATCTCTTTTTTCTTCCGATAATTCGGGAAAGAGTTTCTTTGATATATCTTTTAGCAAAAGTCCCATACAGTCTTCCAGTTTTTTTACCGTGACCGCCGTCTTTACTTCCGGATACTCTTTAAGTACCTCCGACCATGCTTCGCATATCGCCACCGTTGCATTCCACAGCGTACCGTCAAGATCGAAAATTATTCCATCAGTTTTCATTTTTATCTTCTCCTCGAAAAAACTTCTTTATAACAATATATCCTGCTATTATATCCAGCATAAGCGTCGCAAGATTACTCACAAGCATTACTATCCCTACGCTTTCGCTGCCTATATCCGTATAATCTCTCAATACCCACAGCACAGGCACTCTGAACACAAATACCCTGCAAAAATTGATAAACAGCGATATCCTCGTTTTTCCTATCCCGAATAAAAGCGCCATCACCGCACAATTTATTCCAAGCGGTACGCATCCTCCTATGCAGTCATACATAAATACCATTATTATATTCTGCTGAAAATCATAGTCGAACCCATTTGCAGAATTTGCGAATATTCCGCTTATACCGTCGATAAATGTAATAAGCAGTATCATTCCGACAGTGCCTATCGCCGTATTTATTATCGTACATTTCTTAAAGGCATCAAGTGCCCTTTTCTTTTTTCCCGCACCTAAATTCTGACTTATTATCGCCGAAACTCCGTCCTGAAATCCGACATGAATATTTGTCACCGTACCACAGATATTATTCGATATCCCAAGTGCTCCGACCATTATTTCTCCGAAATCCTTGCTCATAGCATTTACAATGCTTTTTCCGAGGGCAAATGCCATTTTTTCAACTATTACGGGAAACGACAATCCTATCATCGGAGCAACAACCTTCTTTTTAAACGATACATATCCAATCTCAAAGCTGAAAGCATCTTTTCCGCTTTTCAGATTTTTTACGGCAATAAAAAACAATATCAGCTGAGATATGACCGTAGCCGCCGCTATCATCGTAATACCGCCTCCCAGTATATATACAAAAACAGCCGTCAGCATAAGCTTTATCACTATAACAATAATATTCAGATACATTATCCTCTTTGAATTTCCCCTTGCCCTCTCTATCGAGATATACACATTGTTAAAGAAATTCAATATCGTTGCTATCATCGTCACCTGAAAATATCTTGCCCCTGTTTCAATAAAACTTTCGGGAGTTCCCATTATCCGCAAAAAAGGGCTTGTAAACGGCAGCAATAAAACTACCGCAAGCCCTATCACAAAACATATCCCTATCAACGAACTCAGTCTTTTCTTGACCGTTTCATAATCTCCCGCACCGTAGGCAAGGCTTATTTTCAGGCTTCCGCCTGCCGCAAGTCCCATTCCCACAGCCGCTATCATCTGCTGTATCTGCGATATATAAGCTATCGCAGATACAGCCTGTGCACTGATATATGATGCCATCATCGAATCAAGCACGTTAAATATATGATTTACTATCTGAAATACCGCAAGAGGAAAGCAGACTCTGAATATCACTTTCCACATATTCCCTTCAAGTGCAAATTCTCTGAATTTGCTGTCATCATCATTTAATTTGACCATTTTTCAATTACCGTAATTATACCAATTTCTTTATCTGTTCTTCCACTTGTTTAAGCATACCCGTGTATTTTTCAAGTTTAGCCTTTTCCTCATTGATGACCTTCTCAGGTGCTTTTGAGATAAATCCCTCATTTGAGAGTTTCCCCTCTACTCTCTGAACTTCTTTCACGAGTTTGCTCTTTTCCTTGGCAAGTCTTTCTTTTTCCTTTTCAATATCCACAAGCTCCGCAAACGGCATATATATAACACCGTTTTGTATAACAGCCGAAACAGCATCATCGCCTATTCCGTCCATACCGCTTTGTATAACCACTTCGCTCGCATATCCGAGAGAAGCGAAGAATACCTTTCCGTTTTCAAAAATATTCTTTACATTTTCATTGTCCGAAACAACAAATACCTTTACTTTCTTTGACGGAACAACATTCATCTGAGCACGGATATTTCTTATATTCTTAACAGCCGACTTGATAAGCTCTATTGCATTTTCCTCATTTTCAAAGTTATATTTTTCATCATATACAGGCCAGCTTGAAAGCATTATAGTTTCTTCCTCATTCTGTAATGACATAAATATTTCCTCTGTTACAAAAGGAATAAATGGGTGCATAAGCTTCATTGCATCTATAAGCACTTTTTTAAGTGTCCATAAAGCCGCATTTCTCGTCTTGTCATTCTCGTTATATAATCTCGGTTTCACCATCTCAATGTACCAGTCGCAGTATTCATCCCATATAAAGTCATATATGTTTCCAACTGCAATACCAAGATCGTAAGCATCGAGATTAGCCGTAACATCTTTTACAAGTCTGTTCATCTTCGATAATATCCACTTATCCGCATCCGTCAGTTCGCTTTCATCGCATTTGACATCATTATCGCCAATATTCATCATTACAAATCTTGTAGCATTCCATATCTTGTTAAGGAAATTCTTATTTGCTTCAACTCTTTCCTCATAGAATCTGAGGTCATTACCGGGTGCATTTCCCGTTATCAGTGTAAGTCTTAAAGCATCCGCACCGTGCACCTTGATTATTTCAAGCGGATCTATACCGTTTCCGAGAGATTTACTCATTTTTCTTCCCTGTGAATCTCTCACAAGACCGTGAATAAGAACATCCCTGAAAGGAACTTTCCCCATCTGCTCTATACCGGAGAACACCATTCTTACTACCCAAAAGAAAATTATGTCATATCCCGTTACAAGAACGCTTGTCGGATAGAACTGTTCAAGTTCGGGAGTCTTTTCCGGCCAGCCGAGAGTCGAGAAAGGCCATAATGCCGAGCTGAACCATGTATCAAGTGTATCCTCGTCCTGCTTTAATTCGGCAGCACCGCACTTTGAACATTTTTCGGGCATTTCTGCCGCAACCTCTATATTACCGCACTTCCGGCAATAATATGCAGGTATTCTGTGACCCCACCAAAGCTGTCTTGATATACACCAGTCATGGATATTTTCAAGCCAGTGTGAATATATCTTTCCGAATCTGTCCGGAACAAAGAACAGATCCTTGTTAAGTGCCTCAAGTGCAGGTTTTGCCATTTCTTCCATCTTAACGAACCATTGTCTTTTTATCAGCGGTTCAACTACTTCCCCACATCTTTCGTGAACTCCTACAGCGTGCTTGATATCTTCGACCTTTATAAAAAGACCCATTTCTTCAAGTTCTTTTACAATCTGCCTTCTTGCCTCATATCTGTCAAGACCGCAGAATTTTCCGCCGTTTTCATTTATCGTACCGTCATCGTTCATTATGTTTATTTTTTCAAGACCGTGTCTTTCACCGACTTCAAAGTCATTCGGATCGTGTGCGGGAGTGATCTTAACAACGCCCGTACCGAATTCCATATCTACATAGCTGTCTGCAATAATAGGTATGTCCCTGTTTACAAAAGGTATCGTACAAGTCATACCTACAATATCCTTGTATCTGTCATCTTCGGGATTTACAGCTATTGCAGTATCGCCAAGCATCGTTTCGGGTCTTGTTGTAGCAAATTCAAGAAATCTGTCTGTACCCTTTATCGGATATTTTATGTGCCAGAAATGACCGTCTTTATCCTCGTGATTTACCTCCGCATCGGAAATAGTTGTACAGCACTTAGGACACCAGTTTACAAGCTTTTCCCCCCTGTATATATATCCTTTTTTGTAAAGCTTTATAAATACTTCAAGCACAGCCTTAGACAGACCCTCATCCATAGTAAATCTTTCTCTGTCCCAATCGCATGACGAACCGAGTTTTTTTAGCTGATTAAGTATCGTTCCACCGTATTCTTCTTTCCATGCCCATGCTCTTTTGAGAAATTCTTCTCTGCCTATCTGCTCTTTTGTCAGTCCCTCTTCTGCCATTTTGTTTACTATCTTAACTTCCGTTGATATA
>JAFUUG010000726.1 GCA_017483905.1 Bacillota bacterium | reverse complement strand
AAAGGTTCAAGGAACGAGAAAGAGAGCTTGTCAGTCATGTCCATTATTTCGGACTTGCTTTTCTGCCTGTCAGCTGCGTAATAGTAAAGATTAAAGTACACTTTAAGTTCCCGCAGAGAGGATGAATAAAATCCCGACTTTGATGTACTCATAAATATCTTAAAACACGGTCTTGTAACAGGTTCTTTGATGTCGCTGTCAACGATCACAGTTTCCGTCACTTCCGAAATATGCTCACATACCGCCTTGAATATATCTTTTAGTGTTATCATCACATCACCTCTCCAGAGGGTTTGTTATCTTATCCGCAAATCTCTCGCAGTCGCCCTCGTAGGTACTTTCAAAGGCATCGGCAGAGTTCCTGAAAACCAAATGCCCCGGAACATACTTTCCTGTTCGCTCTCCCGAATGCGTCACCATTTCGTGCCCATATTCTATTAGGTGTCCGTGATACGCAGGTCTGCCCGAATATACCCTTATGCTGTCTGCTCCGTTTCCGCTGTATTTGTAGTGCCTGCCTCGCTTTATGCCTTTGAGGTAATTTCCCGTTTTTTCTCCGACTGTCGATTTTGCGGTCTTTATTGTTCTATTTTTAAGTTTAGTGCCTTCGCTCTGCATAAACTTCTTTACCTCTTTTGGATACGTTTTCGCTACCAAGTTTGCGGTATCCACAAAGTCATCAATTCCCGATATTTCAAATAATGCCATAATCACACCTGCTTTCTGACATTTTGGAGGTCTGTGACTGTGTAAAGATCGGTTATGATATTCGAGCCAAAACGAATATAGCAGTAACCCTTATCGGCAAAATCCACGCCCCAAGAGTTCTGTACTATCCAATATTCGCCGCTGCCGATCTTCTTCCATCCGACAATAGTCATTGCATGACCACCGTTATTACTTCCGCTTTTTTCGTTTCTGACAACACCGTCTTTTCCCGTTTTATAAAAGCTGTCATAAATTTCGGCAATGACCATAACAGGAGAATGATTCGTGTAAAGGCAGGATTTAACATCATTCGATGATGTAACTCTGGCATAACTTTTGCACTTGAAGTTCGCCGCTTTCGTTATGCAAGAGGCTTTTCTCTTGCTTATCAAATTTTGTATGTCATTGTATTCGAAGTTTTCCGGGAAGTCGGACTGAAGAACGTCTCCGTATTTTATGAGATTGTTAAGAGCCTCTCTCGGATACATCCCTTCGCCTCGATATTGATTTTCAACACGAAAACCATAAATCCAACCAACGCTGAATATAAGTTTCTTTTTTGTTTCGTAGTATTCCTGAATTTCCTTGATTGTCGAAATAGAGTGTGCAACACAAGAATTTACCTCGCCTTGGTCTTTGACAACGGTATTTTCTAACATATACTCTATCGGATAACGCACATTTGCCGCCTTTGCAGGTGCGTACACATAATCCCTCGAATCAGGCTTATCCTTAAAGCAGCCAAGACCGCATTTTCTGTAATCTCGCATTTTCGATTCCTCCTAAACCGCATTTATACATTCCATTATTCTTGAGCAGACAACACTGCCTATCTCATCGGCGGCTTGTTTGCTGCCGTATATATTTCCCGCAACTGTGACATTTACATTTATGTTCGGCTGACGCATCATCTTCTCTGATTTATCCGACGGATATATTCTCGATCCTTGCGGGAGGTCTATGATCTCACTTCCGTGTTCGTTGATGTATGTTAAGCCACCGCCGAAATATGTAGTTCCCGTTGCATTCGACTTCTTTACCTTATCGCCTGTGTACGGTGAAAGGTCATACACCTTTATAGCCGCACCGCCGAGCGTTTCGTCAACTTCGCCGTTTCTCAAAGGAACCTTTCCGTGAACCGTTGACACGGTCTTTTCCATATATTTGACTTCAACGGGAATGGTTATCGAAATTTTCTCATTGAAAGGTTTTACTATTGCCGCCTTTAGGTCTTTTCCCGCTTTCTCGGCATTATAAAGATTACCCCTCGAATTCACGGCGCTTATTACCGCATTTCCCATCTGGTCGCCAGAACCGGACAATGTTTTGAGTGCCTCGACCGATGTAAGCGTTTCTCCGTACACCTTCCACAGTGACTGATCGCTTGTTGCCAGTTTTTTAAGTTCGTCTGCGGTCGGCATAAGTTTTTCGAGATAACCTCCGATACTTTTCTTTACCCCGGAGCTTATCCCCGCATTCGATATTGATGATTCGATCGCACGCTGTATGTTCTCCATACTTGCCTGCAGGTCATCAGGCTCTATCGTGATGTTTGATATTTCGGCATTAAGCTGTTCGGCTACACCGTTAAATTCGTCGCCGAACACTTCTTTTATTGCCTTCATACCTTCGTTAAGGACTGCGTTTGCAGATTCAGCCGCCTTTTGCTCATACGCCTTATTTATGCTCTCGATGTTTGCGGTATAGGTGTCATAGTCGATAGCACCGTCCTCAAGCATCAGTTTCTGAGCCGCCATAGCATTTGCAGATGCGGTCTTTGCCGCTTCGGTTATTGCCTCACCTTGTTCCTGCAGCTTTTCAAGATACAGTTCAAAGGACTCTTGACTCATATCGCTCATTTTGAAGTCTGCCGTCAAGAGTTCCATTTGCGATTCGGCTTGCGCCTTTTGTATCTTGGCTTGTATTTCGGACATCTTGTTAAGGCTCTCGGCAACCATCGTCATTGATTGCTCGTCCCAACCGTTCTGATA
>JAFUUG010000725.1 GCA_017483905.1 Bacillota bacterium | reverse complement strand
TGAAAACGTGAAGTATCTTCCAATCTACACAGGTGTAGACGGCGAAGAATCACAGGGCCTTTGCATCGGTACCGAAAACTTCTTCTGTGTTAACTCCCAGGCTTCAGCCGGCGAGCAGAAGGCTGCTAAAGACTTTATCTACTGGCTGTATTCAAGTAAGACAGGTAAGGACTATGTAACCAACAAATTGGGATTCATCGCCCCATTTGATACATTTGAAGACAACGAAAAGCCCACCGATCCTCTTGCTAAGGAAGTACTTTTATGGATGAATAAAGACGGAATCAATACAGTTCCTTGGAACTTCACACTGTTCCCATCACAGACATTCAAGGATGATTTTGGTGCTGCTCTCTTGCAGTACGCTCAGGGTACAAAGACATTCGACGAAGTAAAAGAGCTTGTTGTAAACGAATGGGCTTCCGAAAGTGCAGCGATTGAATAACAGTTAAAAACGGCGGTATTCCGTCAATTGAAAAGAACGCTCTGCTGAACGTGTAATTGGCAGAGCGTTCTGCATAAAAAACAGAAAAAACGGACTGTCAGTAAATCTGTAAATTCAAACAGATTTTATAATAAAGGCAGTTTCCGTAAAGGAAATGCAAGAAAGGTAAGTTTTTGCTTGGCAAAAATAAGGTGAATCATATGAATAAAAGCCTAAAAAAATATTTCCCTGTGTTTGTGTTGCCAACCTTAATCGCATTTATTATTGCCTTTGTCGCTCCGTTCATTATGGGTGTCGGGCTCTCATTTACAAAGTTCACGACGGTTACAAACGCACAGTTTGTAGGTCTTGACAACTATATCAAGATTTTTACCGATCCAAATCACGACTTTTTAAATGCGCTTATTTTCACAACACTTTTTACCATTGTATCAATCATCACCGTAAATATCATCGCATTTTCACTTGCCATGCTACTGACAAGAAAAATGAAAGGAACAAACTTTTTCCGCTCGGTGTTTTTCCTGCCTAATCTTATCGGAGGCATCGTGCTCGGATATATCTGGCAGCTTCTTATTAACGGTGTACTTGATATGCTTGTAAAATCAGATATTACTAAATCCTCAACTTACGGCTTTTGGGGACTTGTCATATTGAATAACTGGCAGTTGATCGGTTATATGATGGTTATATATATTGCCGGAATACAAAACATTCCGGGAGATTTAATAGAAGCGGCGGCTATTGACGGTGCTTCCAAAACAAAAACACTGTTTAAAATCACAATCCCGATGGTGATGCCTTCTATAACGATTTGTATGTTCTTAACACTGACAAACTCATTCAAGATGTTCGACCAGAACCTGGCACTTACCGGCGGTGCTCCGGGCAAGTCAACTCAGATGCTGGCTCTTGACATTTACAAAACCTTCTATGGAAGAATCGGATGGGCAGGTGTCGGACAGGCAAAAGCGGTTATCTTCTTTATTATTGTTGCCTTGATTGCTTTCTTACAGCTTAGAGCAACACGCAGTAAGGAGGTAGAACAATGACGGCAGGCGCAAAAAAAAGCACAAATATTATCATAACCGTAATCCTCTCTGCTTTAGCAGTGTTATTTATGGTTCCTATGATTTTGGTGCTCATTAACTCCTTTAAATCAAAGCTTTATATTTCCTCCGAACCGTTTGCTTTTCCAAATTCCGAAACCTTTGTCGGCTTTGAAAACTACCTAAACGGACTGAAATCATCAGGCTTTCTGGCAGCCTTCGGAAGATCCCTTTTCATCACCGTAGCTTCAGTTATACTAATTGTCGTTTGTACTTCAATGACCTCATGGTACCTGATAAGAGTAAAAAACAAATTGACAAAAGGTCTTTACTATGCATTTGTTTTCAGTATGATTGTTCCGTTTCAGATGGTCATGTTTACCATGACCTATATTGTCGGAAAGCTTAATCTTAACAATGTTCTCGGAATTGTGTTTGTATATCTCGGCTTTGGTGCCGGTCTTTCGGTATTTATGCTTTCCGGCTTTGTAAAAAGCATACCGCTTGAAATTGAAGAAGCGGCAACAATCGATGGCTGTAATCCCCTTCAATGCTTCTTTAGGGTTGTGTTCCCGATATTGAAGCCAACTGCTATCACTGTTGCGATACTAAATGCGATGTGGATATGGAACGACTATCTGCTTCCGTACCTAATTCTCGGAACAGGTAACAAGACAATTCCTGTTGCTATACAAATTGCGATGCAAGGTGCCTACGGAGATACCGATATGGGTGGCTTCATGGCAATGCTTGTTCTTGCCATTATACCGATTATAGTATTTTATCTGCTTTGCCAAAAGCATATCATTAAAGGTGTTATTGCCGGTGCAGTAAAAGGATAATCTGCGATATCGGATACAGAATCAAAAATCAAAAAGGATTGATTATATGACAATTAAGGATATTGCAAAATTGTCAGGGTACGCTGTCGGCACCGTGTCAAGGGCACTGAACAATCAGCCAAATGTCAGCGAAACCGCAAGAAAAGCAATTTTAGAGGTTGCCGAAAAAAATAATTTTGTTCGAAACACAAATGCTCAGCATCTCAAAATGCAAGGCAGATATATTGCGATACTGGTAAAAGGTGTCTCGAACATTCTTCTTAACTCGATTCTTGAAATCATTCAAAAGAAAATCGGGGAAACAATATACACCTCTTCGGTGTATGTGCTTGATGAATATGATAACGAAGCAAAGACCGCCTTGAAAATTTATTATGAAAAGCGCCCGGCAGGGATTATATTTCTGGGTGGTAACCCTGAACGATATGAAGCCGACTTCAATCAAATTAAAGTTCCCTGTGTGCTAATTACCAATCAGGCGAATAATGTTTCAAACAAAATGTTGTCAAGTGTCGGAACGGATGACATTTCGGCGGCGCAGGAAATTGCCGAATATCTTATCGCAAACGGTCACAGAAACATCGGTGTTATCGGAGGCGATATAAACAAATCCGAGATTTCCGATCGTCGTTTTAAAGGCTTTATGAAGGCAATGAAAAAGCATGATCTGCCTTTTGATTTTGAAACCCATTATCAGACGTCAAAGTATTCTTTTGAAGGCGGTGAAAAGGCCGCCGAAGAACTGATTGAAAAATTCGGAGATATGACTGCTGTTTTTTCGATGAGTGATGTTCAGGCGATCGGTGCAATCCGAAAGCTTACCGACAGGGGTCTTCGTGTTCCGCAGGATATCTCCGTTACCGGCTTTGACGGATTGCCGCTGACACAGTATATGAACCCGAGACTAACCACAATCAGGCAGTATGAAGAACAGCTTGCAGAATGCGGAACAAACGTCTTGCTTGAAACGATCGGCAAAGCGAAACAGGAATCGTCACACATTCTAATTCCCTTTGAGCTGTTGAAGGGAGAAAGCGTTATTTCTGTTTGATGATTCAATTTTACTGAAAGGAATGAAATACATGGCATCTATTACACTGAAAAATATAACAAAAACCTATGAGGACGGAAATACGGTTATATCTGATCTTAATCTTGAGATAAAGGACAAGGAGTTTATTATTCTCGTTGGACCGTCCGGCTGTGGAAAATCAACAACACTTCGTATGATTGCCGGTCTTGAAGAAGTAACTTCCGGAGAATTGCTTATCGGAGACAAACGGGTAAACGATGATGCACCGAAGGACCGTGATATC
>JAFUUG010000070.1 GCA_017483905.1 Bacillota bacterium | reverse complement strand
GATTATGATGGGAGTCATGTCCATTGGAAATATTATTCTCGATATTTTGATGGTGTATGTCTGGGATATGGGGGTATTCGGTGCCGGTCTTTCCAGTTTAGCTGCAAATGGGATCGCAACTTTGCTTGGAGTAATATGGCTGTATGCGAAAAAAAGTGTTTTCAGATTTAAATTTCATATCATTTCAGATCTTGATTCTTGGAAGAATATTGCGGTAGCAGGTGTTCCGTCTGCACTGAATCATCTGGCATCGGCAATTCGCATCTTTTTGATCAATGCCTTTCTGCTGCGATTTGGCGGCGGAGCGTTGGTTGCGGTATTCAGTGCCATCAATGGTGTGTATGGATTTGGTGAAGGCATTGTTCTTGGAATCCCTCAAGCCGCCTCATCTATGCTTGGAGTATATTATGGAGAAAAGGACAATGATAGTTGCGCTATTATTCTGAAGCTTGAGTTTATGTATGGGGCGGTTCTCTCGGCAGCGTATTTGGTCTTAATCACTTTGGGAAGTCATTTGATTCAAAGTATATATAATATGGAAACATCTCTTCTTATTCCGCTGCTCTGGCTGGGTTTGTCAGTTGTTTTTGCCACTACAAGCTCAGTGCTGCAGGGATATTATAATGTTTCCAAAAACACAATGTGGTCTAATTTACAGATCCTTCTGCGTACAATAGTAGGCACGATCATCGGATTGTTGATGGTTGAATTCTTAGGATTTTCAACATTCTCATTTCTTTTTACGGCAGAGGCGGCTGCACTGATTATCTGGTATATTGCAGCAATGATTGCTTATAAAAACAAACCAAAGAGAACAAAATTCTTTTTCATGGACAGATTCCTTGAAGAAACCGGAAAGGTGCTGAATTTTTCTGTAGAAAACAATGCAGATCAAATATGCGAGGCAAGCGAACGTATTTCTGAATTTTGTAATGAGAACGGATTGAGTTCAAGCAGTACAATGACGATAAAACTCTCGATTGAAGAAATGCTGACTGCTATATCCGACATCAATGAAAGACATGGAAACAAAAATACAATACAATATGACCTGCGAGCATATTCGGTTTCCGGTCTCCAAGGACTTCGCATACGTTACAATGGTATATATATAAACCCATTTATAGAAGAAAACTATGAGAAAGACTCATTTTTAGGTGTTCATATGATCACGAAACTGGTTAAAGACTATGGGTATTATAAAGTTATGGGAAGCAATATGGTAACGCTGTTATTAGAGGTGAAAGATGGGGATGATCCAATACAGGAAATGGGATGAAGGCGACATTAAAAATATCATAAAACTGACGGATATGTATATAAGTGATGGGTTTTATACGGATGAATATCTCCGTAATATACTATCAGATACTGACCATATCATATATGTTTGTCTGTCGGAAGATGGGATATTTGGCGGTTATTATTATGGTATGATTGCAGGTTTAGATGATGCTGCTCGGATACTGCACTTGGATACTTCCGCTCTTAAAGTGATCAGGGATCAGATCCATCGGAACAAAACTACGCTTGTAGGTATTGTCAAGACAACTGTCCTTGCGCCGGATTTCAGAGGTCACACCTCATCCAATATGCTGATGGATATCCTGATGAACTGGTTTCATGATAAAAACGTGCGTTCAATCCTTTGCGAAGCGCTTATCAAACCTGATAAAAAAATCAACTTGAAAACACAGATGGAAACGTTCGGATTTATCCCCTCTGTTCAAATCAATAAGCCATGGCAAAGCATACAGTCTTATTGTCCTTATTGTCATCAAATGTACTGTAAGTGCGATGCGGTTATTTATCTAAAAGAACTATAAATGAGCACCAAAAGAACAGCATATCCTCAGATAACGCCTGTGTTTATCAAGACCTTACTATAATACAAGTAATGGCTGCTGCTCCCAAGGTCAGCTCGCCTATTGTAAGAAATAAGCTTAACATGATCTTTTAGGCCTTTCTTCCGGATCTCTGATTACCGTTTTTCTATCTCATAATTCTGTAAGGCAGACGATACCAAAACCAACGCCGTTGCCTACCACGGTAGTTACGATCAGTGTTATAATAAGGGCATCAAAACCGAACATTTTCATTTCCTCCTTTTATCGTTTTCTTGTTTTGTGTAACAGTTGTTTGCATCTGTTTTCCCTGTGATCGTGTCCCAGATATACTGCGGGATCTCGCAGCTTATGAAAGCATACCGTAGATCAAAGCTGCTGCTGCGGTTCCGAACAGTCCGACTCCAAGAATGCAAAAGCTGATCATTTACTATCGCACCTTTCTTATTGATTGCATTGATTGGTTTGTTTCCCTTTCAGTGATTACATAATACCACAGAACAACAATGATTTCAATAGTCAGATTCGGACAGAAATGTTGACTAAGCAACACTTTATGGCTTAAATGTTACTTAACCGACAGGTAAGCCCAGAATTGTTGCATTACAGGAGGTACCACAAACCAACATATTTGTAAAGCGTTTCCGGCAATGACTTGATTTATCTGCGGTCTTATGCTAACTCCGTCTTATGCAAAAGTAATCTGTGGAAAATCGGAAGCTACAGTATGGAGATACCTGAATATGCTTGTTGATACAGGTTATGTGACAACGGTCGGAAAAACAACTGATAAAAATGTATAAACGGAAAATGCAATGAAATAAAAAGATCATCCTGACAGCAAATAGTGCTACAGGATGATCTTATTTTTTTGACAAAACGCATGATCGGCGGGGGAATTCTCGTATCTTGTTGGTGCGGGCAACCTTTTCTACATATAATACTTATTGATTTACTCGACACACTCGACGGCTGCTGTCGAGTGATTCGACAAAATATTATCGAGCCTATTGACAAGTGAGATAAAATGTGGTATATTTATCGAGAGGGGTGATCTTATGGCTATTCCGGTAAATATCGACGATCTTATAAACAGGCGTATTGTGGAGAGCAATCGTGTAGAGTTCAAGAGTGATTTCAATCCCAATGCTGTTATACATACTATCTGTGCTTTTGCAAATGACATTGACAATATCGGCGGCGGGTATATAGTAGTTGGTGTTGAAGAACATAACGGTTCACCGGTCTTCCCGATAAAAGGTATCGAACAGGATCGGATAGATGGAATATTGCAGGAGTTTGTCGGCTATTGTCGCATGATAGAGCCATTCTATGCTCCAATTGCCGAGCCCGTCTTGTTTGAGGGTGTTTATTGTATCGTTATCTGGGTCAGCGGCGGTTACGGAAGACCATATAAGGCTCCTTTTGATGTTTATGGCAAAGAAGCGAAAAAGTCCGCAAAATATTACTATATCCGTAAATTCAGCAGTACAGTCGTGGCATCTCCCGAAGAAGAAAAGGAACTTTTCTATATTTCGGCTGATATACCGTTTGATGATCGTCCGAATCTGGCTGCAGAGGTAGATGACCTTGATCTTGGTCTGATAAGAGCCTATCTTAAAGAAGTAGGCAGTGATCTTTATGAGCATTCGCTTAAAATGTCTTTGCTCGAAGTTGCAAAAGATATGCAGCTCGTATCGGGACCGCCTGAAAGAATAAAGCCATTGAATGTTGCGATACTGATGTTTTCGGAATGTCCCGAAAAGTATTTCAGGTATGCCCGTATAGAAGTTGTGGATATTCCTGATCCCACTGGCACAAACATGACCGAAAAGATATTCACAGGGCCGATACATCGTCAGCTTCGTGATGCACTTGCCTATATAAAGAATTATACGGTCAAATCAGTAACTATCAAGGTAAAGGATAAGGCAGAAGCGGAAAGAATATATAATTTCCCCTACGCAGCAATTGAAGAAGTGCTTGCAAATGCTGTTTATCACAGATCGTATCAGATAAATGAGCCGATAACCGTTCGCATTACACCCTATGCCATAGAAATAACGAGCTTTCCGGGTTTTGACCGTAGTATATCCGATGAAAGCATCGAAAAATATAACATCAGGGCAAGATTTTACAGGAATCGCCGTATAGGTGACTTTCTCAAAGAACTGAAACTTATCGAAGGACGGAACACAGGTTTCCCGAATGCGATAAAAGCCCTTACAGAAAACGGTTCCGATTTGATGAGCTTTGAAATGAACGAACAGCGTGATTATCTGTCAGTAACCATTCCTGTACATAAGTATTTCTCGAAGAGAGGCAATACAGGTTCGGAACAGTATGAGGATCGCATACTAAACATTCTTAAAAAAGATACGCTCACTATTACTGAACTCGCTATCCAGATGGGATATAAAGGTATTACTGCTAAACTCACAAGAACAGTAAATACTATGGTAAAGAATGGAGTGTTAAAGAAAAACGCTATTGATAATGCAATTAAGCTACAGTACAATGGATAACACATATAGTATACCCGGAAGGTTCTTCGGATCCTTCCGGGTATTTTTTGACAACGCATGATCGGCAGGGGTTCTCGTATCATGTCGGGGCGGGCAATCCTCTTATTAAGCGTGAGATGGACTTGCAGTGTAAGATAAAGGATCTGAAAATGGAGAAGTCCCGTTACTCCGAGAAGATATATGAATTGCAGGACAATATCGGTGTCAAGTATCCTACACAGATACAGATGCTTGAAACCAATACTGAGAAGTCTCGAAAAGACTTTGAATTGTCAAATCAATGCCAACAGGTTAAGCACCGACACATTTTTACAATGCACTTTTGCGGGATTTGTGGAATTTTGTTTTTCTTGGTTCCTTATTTCTTGAAAAACTTCGCCTCGGTCTGACAGGACAAGGTTGATATGCACATTCT
>JAFUUG010000724.1 GCA_017483905.1 Bacillota bacterium | reverse complement strand
TCTGTAAAAGAATTTACGGAGATGGAAAGAAAAAAGGACTTACCGCCCTTGCAGTAAATCCTCGTTCCAGTCTTTATGATTTGGGATGATGCTTTCCAGCTCCGCATTTCTTTTTCTGCACTCTGATCCGGCTTCGTCATTATCGACTGCAAGGATAACTCTTGTATGCCGTTTCAGTCTGTCAATGGCTGGCTGTTTCATCACGCCGCCGATTGAAACATAAACAACCGGATCTTTCTTTTCTTCCTGCCGGTGCAGTTCATAAAGTGAGATTGCATCAATGGCAGCTTCGCAAACATAAACCGCTGTCGGATGTTCTCCGGTCTGAAACCACCAAAAACCATCATGGCGGCAGTTCGTAACAACTCCGTGAAAAGATTTCTCCCCCAGGTCATAAGTTCCTCGGAGTTCTCCCCAGTCTCTTTCTTTATTTGCAAATACGATATTGTTATGCTCGGCTTCTTGGTAAAGGATCTTCTGATCTATGAGCATCTGTATCGTGTCCTGAGATATTCCACGCTTCAGAAGATAAGCATACAGATTTTTATATCTGCCCTGCATCGGCTCCGGAAAGACCGGCGGCAGATTTTCAATTTTCGGAGCTGTCGTTTTCGGTTCGGATGGAACCGGTGCAGACTCTCCGCACAATGCAAATACAGCTTGATCCAGTTCGTAATTCATGTATTTAATCAGAAAATCAACGCTGTTTCCCTTGTCTCCGGTAGCAAAGTCCATATAACCGGAATAACCACGCTTGATTGATAAACTACCGTTATCCCTCGGATGGATGCTTACGCCGTCTTTCTTAAAACTGTCTGCATGATACCGCATAAGGTACTCATAGAGATCCGTCTTTCTTGCCCTCTGCATCTGTTCAGTTGTAAAGTGTTGCATCAGTATCACCGCCTTTCAGCAATGTTACGGAAATGGAAAGAAAAAATCAGAAGCTTTTTCTATCTATTGGAAGCTCCATCTGCTCAAATGGATTATCCCATCCGTCCGGAACAGTCACAAAACCGTCTTTATCGGCTTCGCTGTTCAATAAGGCATCATCTATATTACTCATATCCGGCTTAAAAAGGTCATAAGCTGGCAGATAGTCAAAACCAACACTGTATGAGCTGATCCCGAAACGGTTTTTAAGACATACCAGCTCTATTTTTCTCGGATTAGCCGCCTTTGCTTCACGCACTTTCTGCCGCTTCTCGTTTATTTTGGCTTGACTGTCGAATATTTCATCATGCAGGACTTGGAGCTGTAAGCCCCATACCACATCTGCGGTGTATTCAATGCCGCCCGACTCTTTGAAGGACTCATAGTCTATCTGCGTGAGATAGTTCTGACGGTTCAGCGAGGATATGACGATCAGGACGAGCTTGTTATCAGATTGAAGCTGTTTAAGTCTCCGCACATGGAGATCCACGGCATCCTTTGTTGTCATACGGCTGTCCGGTGCGGTCTGTATTACTTGCAGATAGTCCACGATCACGACCGGCTTTATATTACGCTGTTTTATATAATTAGTTACATAATTAGTTATATCATCTATTGTTGCTCTGAAAGTACATTCCACAATAGTCATATTACCGGCATAGGTATCATATTCTTTCACGGCATCGGCAACACGGGGATCATCGCCATTTTTACGGATCTGTAAAGAAGTCATGGCGTTATTCTCATCTTTCAATGCCGTGAGTCGTGACAAGCTCTTAGATGCAAGCTCCAGCGTTGACTGCTCCAGCGAAAAGAACAATACCGGCTGACCATTCTTTGCAAGCTGATCCGCCATCTGATGTATGAAAGTGGTCTTTCCGAGTGAAGATATAGCACCAACAACATATAACCCCGGATAGAGGTTTGTAATAACATCAAGATTTGCATAACCGGTCTTGGTTTTACCACCCTCAACAAATGCTTTCATATCATCCGGCATCAGATCATGCAGGTAGGTCTTCATATTAACGTCTTTGAAAGCCTGGATTTTTTCATTAACCTCTGGCATAGTCGATACCTCCGCTTTTTTCTTTCCATCCCCGTAAATATTACTTTAATTTCCGTATCAAGCTTACTGTGCTTGCTTACGGAAGTAAAGCAAGCGCAAGTAAGCGTTACAGTTACTTACGTATACTTACAGTAACTTACACTACAAAACCCGAAATCGCCCAAAGTGGCTCTGTGTGAGCGTTTGATGGCAATTTTTCGGGCGGCACGTGTACCCACTTTTAGTGTAGCGTGTACCCAGTTTTAGCGTAGCGTGTACCCACTTTTAGTGTAGCGTGTACCCTGTTTTAGCGTAGCTCATTTTGTCGGCAGGGATGATTGTTTTATGTTGTAGTATATCTTGTAGCCGATAATGGGTGATGTAGGGTTGTTTGTTCCGTCCTCTCGATAATCCTCGTATTTAGTAATAGCCTTGCCTTCAACAAGCGTGTCTAATGTGCCTTTGACAATTTCTATAATACGGGCTTTCTTCTTGCGCCATGCTGGGGTGCTGTCGGGCTTATATCCCAGTTCGGGGAAAAGTCCTCTTTCTTCGTTTTCGGTACGGTCAAACCATAAAAACGATACTTTGTTATTGTTTAGGCTGTTACGCTTTACAATTTGCGCCACACGCTTGATTACATATCTTTTTATAAGCACAGCTTCATCTGTGTCTGAAAAATGCTCTCTCGTTTCCAGTAGATATGCAGGAACATCAACAATCTGCTTGTTCATTTCCGCATAGCGATAGAGTGCCGGCTTTTCAAGGACTTTATATGCGATAACCTTTTTACCATTCGCATCAAAACGGGCTTCTACCTTACCGACTGGCAGGAGATAGGACTCATAGCCCCAAAACTTAACCGGCTTTTTGCCCTTTTGGAGCTGGTAGGCGTTATATTCTTCTGTACAGTCAACCTTTATACGGACAAATTGCAGTTTATTTATACTTTCCATGACTGCATTTATCTTCTTCTGTGTTATCTGTACACGCTCATTGCCAGACATTACACGCACTATCCATTCGGGAGTTATCAGCATCGGGCCTTGTAGCATGATGGTATAGGTTGCATCCATGACTGCCATATCAAAGGGCGTAATGTTGGTATTGGTTAGCGTGATATGATCGTCCTGCCATATATTTACAAGATTAACGACCTTATCCGTGATATTTAGATTAAACTCGTCCTCTGTAATGTCTATCTGTTTAGTTGTAAGTACCCTGCTTAATTTAGTGTTATTCATGTATTGACGGCTAAAATTAAGCACTGGCAAGCGTTCGCTGTTTTCCATAGGATCTCCAAAATCTTTTTCTTTTGGTGGTTTGGGTGCTACTTTCTCTGCAATATACAGCGGCTTATCTCCTTTTCCTGCGTCCTGATCGAGATTGAGGGTGTATTGATAATATGCTCCCTCTTGCTGCTCTTCATACAACTCAATCTTGGGCGGTATATGCTCAGGCAGATCCTCAATAATATCTTCCTGCTCTGTGGGTGCGGCAGCTTCTTCTTGTTTTTTCTTCCATTCCCGTGTGAATTTTTTTAGGAGCTTCTGATATATGCCGTCTCTGTACTTGTTATATTGCTCCTGCGTCATTCCCTTTAACTTGCGGGGATGTTTATCTATTTCTTTTTGCGTTTCATAGCTTGCCCGTTCTTCCGGTTCGGCTTCTGCATAATAGGCTTCTACAAGTGCATCTGATAACCATTGTGGTGTCATTCTCGCCCATATATGCCCGTTAAAGGATCTGTATGTTTCTCCGGGTTGCCAGTCAAACCATTCAATATTTTGCAGATGTTTCATAAATATCTGCTTGTTCTTATCTGAAATCTTCTTTGACTGCTGTACCAGTACGTTTATATTGCCGATGGTGTCGATTTGTATATCCGGCACAAGTTCAAGCATTTTTTCTTTTTCAGCTTTTGGCAGTCTTGGGAGATTTTCTATAAAGTCTGTTACCCACTTAATTTCTGATTGGCGTACCTTCTCGTAGTACTCCATACTTTTTTCTTCCATTCCCGTCTCACCTTAAATAATAAATAATATAAACTGTTATATAAATAATTATTTAATTTCTTTTGCCGGTTCCGGAAATAACATCCATGCTCTGACTGGATAATCAAAAGAGATATGATGTAGATAATCTCTCCAAAACTTACCTTCACAAAAATGTGCAGGACTAACTAAATCACCGACAGTAACTAAATATCCATTTAGCTTTCCAGTCTCAACCGGCATTTCATCTTTGCAGTATATCCATTCCATCATATTTTTCTCCGTTACTTAATTTTCGAGCAACTTTTCATACTGTAAAACATAGTCTGCAATCATCAGATTAAGGATCTTGTTGTTGCTGATCCCACGCTTGTCATTGATGGCTTTGAATTTCTCGTAGCGGTCAATGTCAACATAAGCGGAGATCATCTTGTTTTTCTCCTTGTTGGACTTGAAAGCATTAACTGCCGTCTTGGTTGTTTCCGGTACAGTCTGATTTTTAACTGAGTCTTTTAATGATGCCATGATATAACCCTCCGTTAGATAACTTCGTTGGCTCTCTTTTCATCAAAGAGAAGTGAAAATCTGTTGCGTACTGCCTTGGCTTGTTCCTCGTCAATAGTTCCCTCGTCTGTGAGTTCTTTGACGGCTATTCTTAAATATGATTTTGTGATCTCGTTGAAAGCGGAGCTGTCGAACAATCTGCAAAAATCATCTTGGTCGCAAGTAGCAAGAAAGTCGAAGATCCTGCAATCCTTATCTGCCTGCTCCTGCGTGATTTGTCCTTCGGATGCCGCCTTGCGGTAGCTGTCTGCCATAACCTTAAAACCGTTCATTGTCCGTC
>JAFUUG010000723.1 GCA_017483905.1 Bacillota bacterium | reverse complement strand
CAATATCTCCGTTATGCAATTCAACCATCGAACTGTCCAGCATAGCTTCAAAATTTTCTTCGCTCATAATATTTATAGCCTCCTTTATTATAGCCGGTGGTGTAGATGCTCCGGCACTTATACCTATTTTATCATTTTTTTTCAAACTTTTCAACACCAAATCGTAAATTGTTTCACATAAATATGTTTTTTTGCAAATTTTTTTTCCGATCTCGTATAATTTATTCGTATTTGAGCTGTTTTTGTCACCTAAGATCACCAATACATCCACCTTTTCGGCGATCTCTGTCACCTCTCTCTGTCTTTCGGCAGTTGCATTGCAGATCGTATTATAGATGTCAATGTCATACTCCCTATTTAATTTATCGGATATTTTTTGAAAAATTTCACCCTTAAATGTAGTTTGTACTACCATAGCATATTTTTTTTCTTTATCGAGTTTTATTTTTTCGGCAGCCTCTTCCGTTTCTATAATTGCCGCCGTATTTTTGCACCAGCCGTTTATGCCTATTACCTCGGGGTGTATTGGATTTCCGACTATTATCATGCTTTTGGCTTCGTTTTCATAGCAATTTTTTACAATGTTGTGGATTTTTTTCACAAAAGGGCAAGTGCAGTCGATATATTTTATCCCTCTTCTTTCAAGCGTTTCATACACCTGCGGCGGAACACCGTGGGAACGTATTATAACTTCGCAGTCATTTTCCATATTTTCAAGGTCATCTGTCACAGAAACTCCTTTTTTTTCAAGATCGTCTGTTACATTTTTATTGTGTATTATCGGTCCGTAAGTATATATTTTTTTTCCTTTGTCTTCTTTTACCTTATTATATGCAGTTTCAACGGCTCTTTTCACACCGAAGCAGAACCCGGCTGTTTTAGCGAGGATTATTTCCATTTCACTCAACTCACTTTATAATATTTATTTTTCCATCAATATTTCAATTTCTTTCATAACATTTTCTGTTATTTTGGTCAGTTCTTCGCTTTTTACAGCTCCCTTGCCATTCTTTTCCACATATATCGGCTTTCCGATATTCACTCTTACAGGTGTTCTCTTTTTTGAATAATCCGCATTTATTCCCACGGGAACTATACAGGCATTACCCTTTACAGCAAACAGCGCAACGCCGTTTTTTGCATCGACCTTTTCCCCTTTTTTAACTCTCGTACCCTGAGCAAATATCCCCAGTGCACCACCGTCTTTAAGTATCTTTATCCCCGTTTTCAGTGCCGTCATATCCGTAATGCTTCTGTCGGCAGGGAATGCCTTTAAATGCCTCATCCAGAAATTTTTCCATTTTGTATCGAAAAGCTCCTTTTTTGCAAAGTAGCATATCATTCTTTTTACACAACATACCACTACCAGCGGATCAAAATTACTCATGTGATTCGAGCATATTATTACACCGCCCTCTTTCGGAACATTTTCGCTTCCCGTCACTTTAAGGCCGTATACCATTTTAATGTAAACAAAAGCGGCATATTTTGTTATCCAGTAAAACAATCCTATCTTCTCCCCTCTGCCTTATATATGATGTCCGTCACTTTTTTCGTAACTTCTTCTATACTCATATTGCTTGTATCAATAAGTATTGCATCATCGGCTTTTCGCAGAGGTGATATCTTCCTGTTTTTATCGGCATTATCCCTCTGTATTATCTCTTCTCGTATTTTTTCGTACTCGAATTCAATACCCTTTTCTTTCAGTTCGCAGCATCGTCTTTTTGCCCTCTCGTCAACATCAGCCTCCATATATATCTTGACATCGGCATTCGGCAGGACGTGTGTTCCTATATCCCGACCGTCCATTATGATGCTTTGAGTTTGCGCAGTCTTTTTCTGCATTTCGACCAGCTTTTCTCTTACCTTGCCTATCTTTGCCACATTCGATGCGGCGGCAGCGACCTCCTGTGTCCTTATCTTCTCGGTAACATCTTCTTTATCGAGATATATAAGCTGTTTACCGCCCTCAAATCTGACTTCTATATCAATATCTTCCATCTTTTCCGATCCGGCCGTTTCATCATTGGTATCTATAACATTTTTCAGGCAATAAATTCCGACAGTTCTGTACATCGCTCCCGTATCGGCATATAATATACCGAGAGTTTTTGCCACGTTTTTAGCTATTGTACTTTTTCCCGAGCCGGCAGGACCATCTATGGCAATATTTATCTTTTTGTTTTTTCTGACAATATCCGGTCTTAATTTCTCCGCCCCTTTCAGATATGAATGTTTCATATCTCTCTGAGAAAGCGGTGTATTTACCGAAACCATGACCCTTATACACATTTTCAGACTGTTCTTTATGTAAAGTTCGCAGGCGCACATAAGCGCAGCCTCCGTTATGCCTATCTCTCTTGCCGCAACAGCGGGATATACTTCATCAAGATCCTTTGTCATAGTAAAGAGTATACTTGATATATCCTTTATCTCAATATTATTTTCTTTTATTATATCTTCAAGAAGTATCTTCGTATTTTCAAGAATATTTTCCCTTGTGTTTTCCTCTGCCGTTATTGCACCTCTTATACAGCAGTTGTTCATCTTATCAGCTCCTTATACATTATTTCCCGCAAGATATCCTGTTGAAAAGGCTATCTGCAAATTAAATCCGCCCGTCATGGCATCTACATCTATTACTTCCCCCGCAAACAAAAGACCGTCACACTTTTTCGACCTCATCGTTGACGGGTCTATCTCATCCGTATCTATCCCTCCGCAGGTTATCACAGCCTCATCATATCCTCTTGTGGCTTTTACGGTCATTTTGAGATTTTTTATCAAACCGCACAATTTTCTTCTTTCATCTTTTGTTATCTCATTACTAATAAACATAGAATCTACTCTATCTAACCAAAAGTTAACTTCTGGTAAACTAGTTCCAAAATGATTTTGAAAGAATATACATTCTACATCTAATTTCAACTCTTTAACTAACATATATACTGCAATATCTTCATATACAATACCTTTTATGTTCAAAGTATTAGATAACACTTCTCTTAATTTATCGACATCAAAAGAATCTAACAATCTATTAATTAAAATATATTTATTGGTAATATCAAATTGATTGATTTCTTCTAAAGAAAAGGTATGGTATCCAACTGAATACCCTTCTAACGCAAAAAGAAAAGCATTAACTCCTGCTTTTCTATAATCTTCTATATATTCTGCGTTATCTACATTTATTAAAATATTAGACATCTTCTTTTCTAATGCTTACAGAT
>JAFUUG010000722.1 GCA_017483905.1 Bacillota bacterium | reverse complement strand
ACCGTCATACTTAAAAATTGTGGTATCAGGAAGATGAAATTTCACATATTACGTCATACATTTGCGACAAAATGGGTCAACTCTAACTTTGATGTAAAAAGTCTGAGTGAGATACTCGGTCATTCGACTGTTAATATTACGCTTTCTTTGTATGTTCACCCTTCAATAGAGGACAAGCGTAAAATTATGGATAAAATGTGTGTTGCTTGAAATTTTAAGCCGTCAAAATTCTTGTCAAAAATTTGCGAAGATGTCGATAAAATGCTTGTTTGCTCAAGATTTTCGTAAAATTTTATGTTTTACGAATTTGTTATTTATATTTTATAACAATATAGTGGCTTGTGCAACAGGTTTAAAAATAATATTTCTTAAAAAACAAATGTATTTACGGACTATGACAAGAGAGGATAAAAGAGCATTGACTTGCTGTTTTACAGGACATCGGCGAATTGCTGACGAATATTTGACGGTAAAAGAAATTCTGAAGAGGGAGGTCATTAGACTGATCGAACCGGAAGGTGTCAGATATTTCGGGGCAGGCGGTGCGATAGGTTTTGATGAAATTTGTTCGTCTATTGTGCTGGAGCTTAAAGAAAAATATCCTTGCATAAGGCTTATTCTTGTTTTACCTTGTGCAGAACAGGATAAATACTGGAATGATGAGGAAAAGGCTTTCTATAAGGAACTTAAAGCGAAAGCGGATAAGGTCGTATATGTATCAAAGGGATATACGAAAGATTGTATGTTTCGCCGTAACAGGCATTTGGTTGATAACAGCAGGTTTTGTATATGTTACTGCCGAAAGCGAAGTGGAGGTACAGCATACACAATGAATTATGCTCTTGAAAGTGGTCTTGAAGTTGTAAATATCTATGATAAGATCAATAAGAAATAATTGAGGATAATGTTGAGAAATCGGCTTATTTAAGGCAAAAATTTGTGATTTGCAAGATGCGAAAAAGTTCGCAAAATTGTATATTTTGCGAACTTATAACCTACATAAATAATATAGCACCAAATTTTGTGGATGTCAAGCCTAATTTTCGTCACAAGACAGCAAACATCAATCACTAATTATATTATCGGCTTATTATTCGAAAAAGTTAAGGTTTTTATTTGAAAATACATATACAAAGGAAAAAATGGCTGATATATTACAATTTTTCAATTGCTTAATTTATGAATTTCAGATTTAAGCCGTCAAAATTTCAGTCAAAGACAAGGAGGGAATAACAATTGTCAAAACGTGGTGACAATATATATAAAAGGAGCGATGGACGATACGAAGGACGTTATAAATGCGGATGCGATGAAAATGGTAAAAGCATCTACAAATCAGTATATGCAAGAAGCTATCGGGTTTGTAAAGAAAAATTGCTTGAATCAATTAACAGAAATAAGGAAGAAAAAAATTACAGCGAAACAAAAATGACGGTAAATGAGCTTTTTGAACTGTGGATAGAAGCTGTTTCGCTTAAGGTTAAGCCATCGACACTGGAACGATATAGAGAAATCTATGTAAATCACATAAAATCTGATTTTGGAGATGTACTCGTTCAGGGTGTAACGCCACAATATCTGAATGAATTATCAAAAAGAAAATTAAAAAACGGAAGAATAGATAAGAAAGGCGGTTTATCCTCAAAAACCGTAACAAATATTTTATGTGTTATCAAAGCGGCATTCAGATACGGCGAAAAAACTTTTAATATTCAAAACCCAACAAATGCAGTTATTATTCCAAAAAACGATAAAAAAGAAATAGAAGTTTTAACAGAAAAGGAAATCACGAAAATAAAAAAATATTTTGAAAGCAAAGAAGACTACTTTTACGTTTTGTTTGAATTGGCTATTTCAACGGGAATGCGTATAGGGGAAATAGCGGCTCTGTCTTGCGGAGATATCGACACACAAAGGGCTATTGTAAAAATATATAAAAACACTCAGAGAATAAAAAAAGACGATCATAATAAAACGAAAACCGAAGTTGTGATATCATCCCCAAAAACCCAAAACTCTGTAAGAGAAATACCTCTTTCACCGTCACTTTTAAAAATTTTAAAGGATTTTATATCGGGCAGAAATAAAAACGAATATCTGTTTTCAAAAGACGGTAAAAAGGCAATAGATGTTCGCAACATACAAAAACGATTTAAAAAAGCACTTAAAGATTGTAATATCAGAAATGTTAAGTTCCATGTTTTAAGACATACATTTGCCACAAAATGGGTCGATAAAGGATTGAGCGTGAAAATACTTAGTGAAATATTAGGACACTCAAGTATAAATATAACCCTTTCACTGTATGT
>JAFUUG010000721.1 GCA_017483905.1 Bacillota bacterium | reverse complement strand
TATACAAAATTCCTCAATGACATAGGTGTGGTGGATTTTGATGAACCGTTCAAGAGATTATTCAATCAGGGTATGATAACCAAAAACGGCGCAAAGATGAGCAAGTCTATGGGCAATGTGGTATCGCCTGATGAACTGGTCGAAAAATACGGCTGTGATTCGCTGAGAATGTATGAGCTTTTCGTTGGTCCTCCGGAAGTTGATTCGGAATGGGATGACAGCGGTATTGACGGTGTATTCAGATACCTTAACAAAACATGGAAATTTGTTGAGGAATACAAGGATAAGATAATAGATACCAATAAGGATCTTGAAAGAGCAAGGCACAAGCTTATATGCGAGATAACGAAAAGACTTGAGGCTCTTACACTCAATACTGTCGTTTCGGGATTTATGGAATTTACAAACAACATAATCAAAGTTGCAAAAAAATATAATTGTGTAGATAAGGAAACATTGGATGCTCTTGTTATCCTTTTATCTCCGTTTACTCCGCATATTGCCGAGGAGATGTGGGAAACTCTCGGTCACAGTGAGAGTGTATTCAGAGAAAAATGGCCTGAGTACGATGAAAGCAAGATAAAGGAAGATACTGTCGAGATAGCAGTACAGATAAACGGAAAAGTCAAGGGAAGTGTTGCTACGGCTGTGGATGCGGCTAAAGAAGAAGTTATCGAAAATGCCAAAAAGGCTCTCGGAAACAAACTTGACGGACTTACGATAGTGAAAGAGATATATGTGCCGGGCAGGATCGTTAATATAGTAGCAAAATAATTGTTGATGCTGTACAAAATCAATAAAAAAAACAAAATAGTTTGTGCAATATTAATAAAAATTATAAAACACTCAAAAAAAAATGTAAAAAAATCAAACTTTACTATATACTTTTTGACTTATTTATGTTAAAATTATAGTGATTAGATTTGGCAAAAAGCTTTTATCTAAAAAATACCGTATAAAATTTGACTACAGGCTTATAAATATGCCAAGTGGACGGGTTTTGGCGGGATCTCTTAAATAATCCAAAGGGGGAATTTTATGCCTAAGTTTAAGTATACGGCGGTCGATGCCAACGGTAATAACGTAAGCGATACTATATTCGCAACGGACATTACCGAATTTAATGCTTTGCTTAAACAGAAGCAGGAGTACGTTATCTCTGTTAAAGAATTAGAGGATGATATGCAGAAAGCCCGTTCCAATTCTTCGGCGATAGGAATGAAGGATATATCAATTCTCTGCAAGCAGTTTTCGACTATGCTTAATTCGGGTATTACTATTATCAAGAGCCTTGACGTTTTATACCGTCAGGCAGAAAAGAAGAAGATCAAAGATATTCTTCTGAAAGTTTATGAACAGGTGCAGGTAGGTAAAGGTCTTTCGGAGGCGATGGCTAACGTTGAAGGGGCGTTCCCTCCGTTCATGATCAGTATGATCGAATCGGGTGAAGTTTCCGGTTCGCTTGAAAGTGTTATGGAAAGACTTGCCATCCACTATGAAAAACAGCTCGCACTGAGAAACAAAGTCACATCGGCTATGATCTATCCTATTATACTCTGTATAGTAGGTGTGGGCGTTGTATTTCTGTTATTTACATTCGTTATGCCTAACCTTATGGGTATGTTCGATACGGAAAATCTTCCGCTTATAACGGACATATTATTTGATATATCGAATTTCATGCAGGACAGCTGGCCTGTACTTCTTATCGGCGGCGGCGTTATTATATTCTCTTTACTTATACTCAGACGAACCAAAGCTGTGGGAAATATGATGGACCGTGCAAAGGTAAATATGCCTCTTATCGGAAAATTATATTGTATAGTTATTGCCTCAAATTTCTGCAACACCATGTATTCGGTATTTTCAAGCGGTATGTCTCTTATAACCGCTCTTGAACTTACATCTAACGTAATGGGAAACAAGTATATCGAGGACAGACTCGTTGATGTTATCGGTGAGATAAGAACCGGTGGTGCATTATCGGTAGCACTTGCCAAAACTGAGATATTCCCTCAGATGATGGTTACTATGGTAAGCGTCGGCGAAGAATCGGGTGCGCTTGATGAAATTCTTGAAAAAACTGCCGATTTCTACGAGGCAGAGGCAGACAATGCCATTCAGAAAATGGTTTCTCTGCTTGAACCTGTTATGATACTTGGTTTAGGTATCATAGTTGGTATAGTAGTTGTAGGTATAATGGCTCCTATCTACGGTATGTATGATAATGTAGGTTGATCTCAGGATAATAAAGAAGGGTGGTATAATAAATGCCGGTTGTATTGGATATAGGCAAAAAGAATGTTAAAATATTAAAGGGTCAGGTCAATAAGAAAAACAACATCGTGATAACAGATGTTGCTATAGAACCGACACCCGAGGGTGCTGTTGAAAACGGTCGTATAAAGAACCATACGGAGCTGAGTTTATTTCTCAGAAGTATTATCAGCCAGCACGGTATGGGAAAACAAAACTGCTATGTAAATGTAAGAAGTTCGGATATTGTAGCAAGAGAATTTACAGTCCCTGCAATAAAGGGAAAAAAGCTTGTGAAAGTTATCCAGAATGAAGTTGATAACTTCTTCGGAAATACTTCTGATTACTACGTTGATTATGCTATAACGGATACCGTTGTAATAGACTACAAGAATTTACATAAGGTAATGGCTTATGCAGTGCCAAAGGATATTGTTATATCATATTATGATCTTCTGAATACAATAGATTTAAGACCTGTTGCATTTGATGTTCATAGAAATGCACTGAGTAAACTTCTCAGAGGTAATGTGCTTATCAATCAGGCATCTGTATCGGATAAGGTAATGATATTCGTTGACCTTGGTGCAGCTTATATGGATCTTGATCTTGTAGTTGACAACAAGAGTGTATTCAAGAGAAGTGTTTCCATAGAAGAAGAACTTAATATGGAAGATGATACAAGCGCAGGTTTCACATCTGATTATGAATCTGTTCAGGATTCCGATGATGGCTATTCAAGCTATCTTAACAGCGATCTTATGAGTGATTACGGTGATTACGGTGCAAGTTCGGGAGTTTCTCCTGTGTTCGTAAAAGCCAATGAAGAACTCTATAAAATGATGCAGTTTGCTATATCGAGAGAAGGCGGCAAGCCTGTAACAAATATTTACCTTTATGGCGGAAACTCCAGACTTAAAGGACTTGACCAGTATCTTGCAACAACACTGGATGTCGGAGTTGAAAAAATATTCAATGTGTCAAATATAGAAGTGGCAGTTGAAGCCGACATCAGCGATATTATAATTGCATCGGGCAGTTTTATAAGAATGTGAGGGCTGATATAAATGAATAGTAAAAAATTAAAGAGAGATATAAACTTATTTGAATCCATATTTAAGGATAAAAGCCGTGCGGCTGTCGATACGAGAAAACTTATCAATAACAGTATCAGGATACTTGTTATCGTACTTATAATTGCTCTTGTGAGATACATGGGTCATTACTTATTCTTAAAGATATCGACGGCTGCTGTTGAAAGTGCAAATGAGACACTCAAGGCTGAGAACGATTTTGATCAGATAGCTAAGAATAAGGCTCTTGCACAGGAATTACAGGTCGGTAACGACAATCTCAAGGCTCAGCTTGAAACTTTCAGAACTTCCGAGCAGCTCCACATGGAGGATATAAAGAACATAGCAAATGAACAGCCTGTTGATATTATAATGACAAGTTTTAAATACAATGATGGCGTGCTTACATTTGAATGTTCCGGAAGTGACGAACTTACGGGTGCGGATTTTGCAAATCTTCTGAGAAATTCAAAACACTTTAAGAATGTTAAATATGAAGGTTTCGCAAAGAGAGAGTCCAATTATGTATTTACAATTTCTTTAGAAATCGACAAGGAGGCTGAGCAGAATGGCTAAACTTTCTCCGAAAGAAACGTTTATAGTGGTAATTGTTGTGAATATACTTATATATGTGCTTGGTTATCAGCTTTTATCGGGAATATTTACACCGGTTCTCGAAAATGCAACGGCTGACAGAGATGCGGCTTATGCCGAAAATGAACAGCTTATGGCAGATATTGCGGCTAATGAGGGTTATCTCAGTCAGATAGCGACATTGACGGAAGAGAGAAAATCACTTTTTGGTGAATGTTTCCCAAGTTCGGAAACCGAAATAATACACAAATTTATAAACGAAAAAGCTAAAGCAGCAGGATTGGGACTTTCACAGGCTACTATTGAAGAAAAAGTGGATGTCAACATAGGCGATGACGGT
>JAFUUG010000720.1 GCA_017483905.1 Bacillota bacterium | reverse complement strand
TTGGAGTCGGAATTTTTTCGGCACTTAGCCTGTTGGCAATTTGTGATGGTCCCATTCCTGATACGCACATCTTAAATATACGCTTGACGATTTCAGCCGCAGGCTCGTCGATTATCCATTGATACTTGTCATCAGGACTTTTCATATATCCAAACGGCGGATTGGTGGTCAACGGCTTGCCCGATTCGCCTTTACTTTTGAACACCTTTCGCACTTTATCGCTTGTATTCTTTGCGTGCCATTCATTGAATAAGTCCTGCATAGGTACAAGGTCGCTGATACCGTTCTTGGTGTCGATGTTATCCATGATGGCGATATAGCGAATGCCCATACGGTCAAATTCTTCTTCCATCAAGGCTCCGACTACCAAGCGGTTACGTCCGAGGCGGGAATGGTCTTTGACGATCAGCGTTCCGATTTTGCCTTCCTCTCCGAGCTTCATTATCTCGTTGAAGGCAGGACGGTCAAAGTTTGTGCCCGACCAACCATCATCAACAAACAGTCTGGTGTTCTTGAAGCCGTTATCGACAGCATATTTTTGTAAAATTTCAGTTTGATTCTTGATTGAACCCGATACACCTTCATTCTCGTCATCACGGGATAGTCGGCAGTACAAGGCTGTGATTTTGTCTTTATCTGACTGTTTACTCATTTTGCTCCTTTCCACAGTCGGATATGTCTTTGTAGGATAGTTTTATTATAACATACCCGACCGCTAAATTCAACACTTTAAAGTGATAAATTATATATCTTTTGATGTGATTCTCTCAACCGTGTCATAAACTGTTGAATCGGAATTTTCATTGAAGTTGGTACGCACTATATAGATTGTGTTGTCAATATCCTGCGTGTATTTTATCGGCTTGATGTACATACCTCTGCTATACCAAGCCATCCGTTCCTCCGGAGTCATCTTGTCAAGCTCGTCGTATATTACGTCAAGCATATCGTCTAATTCGGTCCGAATGTTTAGCTCATTACCCTGATCGTCATAATATTTCATTGATTCTCACTTTCTTTCTCTAATGGTTGGGTTTTAGGTGCTCCTAACAATCTCTACTGTTTTTTCACGGTAGGAGTAAAAACAGTCTGCTTGTTTAGATGTGACATGGCAACAAATATATTTACAATTACTGTCAACACATCTGTCATACAATTGTAAAATCAAGACTGCTTTTTGTTATAAATCTCAATAATCTTTCTTCGGTTTGTCCGTCGAAAATACACATCAATACCGTCACTGCAATACAGCTCAAAAGAAAACTTGTGGAGCAATTTGGTAACGGTATTCGACGGTGTAGTAGTATCATTCATTTCGGTAAGTAAGTCAGTGGCTGTTCCCATCCAGTAATGCTTTCCGTCCATAAATGCTTTTAACTTTCCGAAAAAAGGATGGTTCTCCGTAAGTTTCGGATAACCCTCGCGTTTAGTTTTTCCTACTGTCATAGCTACAATTTGTTCGCCTTTAGTCATTGTTTTTCCTTTCTGTCACAGAGAAAAGTGACTGTTTTGTGTTCGGTTTTCAATTATTTAAACACAACAAAAAGCCAAGTTATAATAAGGCTCATTCTCATACGCAAAAGGGTAAACTATCCCCTTGGTATAAGAAGCCTTATATAACTTGACTTTAAATTATTCTATCCTCTTTTTGATAATTCAAAGTGCTTGTTGTAGTGTAAGCAAGATAAATCTTTGCTTATTTTAGCTCTTTAATCTCATGGATTATTCAGTTGTGGGTGTACATTCTGTGTACAGTTATTATTATAAATGGTGACAGTTTAGTTGTCAATTAAAATCGTTCGACATAATGCGACGGTGAGATGATGTCACGACTTTACAAGCAGTGCGTTTTTACTCCTACCGAGAAAAACACGCTTTTAGGGACACCCTAAGACCTGTAAAATGCGGTTGCTAATATGACGGTTTCGTGGTAGAATTATTTTTGATAATATACCAAGTAGATATTGTCAGGAGTGGGTGAAATGGATAACATTAAAAGATTTGATAATCAACCTATTAGAACCGCGTGGGATGAAGAAAAAGAGGAATGGTTTTTTTCAGTTTCGGATGTTGTCGAAGTGCTTTCCGAAAGCAAAGATGTAAAGCAATACATAAAGAAGATGAGAAGTCGCGATCCTGAGCTGAATTCCAAGTGGGGTACAATTTGTACCCCTGTTCGTATGATGACCGCCGACGGAAAATATAGGAAGATCAACGCCGCAGATACAAAAGGTATTCTCCGTATTATTCAATCTATCCCGTCTAAAAAAGCTGAACCGTTCAAGATGTGGTTGGCTCAGGTCGGCAGCGAACGAATAGAGGAAATAATCGATCCCGAATTAACAATAGAAAGAGCATTGGAAACTTATGCAAAAAAGGGCTATCCTGCCGACTGGATAAACCAGCGTTTGCAAACCATTCGTGCCCGCAAAGAACTGACCGACCAATGGCAGGCTCACGGCGTAGAGAAAGGTAAAGAATACGCCATCCTTACCGACGAAGTCACCAAAGCGTGGTCGGGTATGACAACACGCCAGTATAAAAATCTCAAAGGTCTGAAAAAAGAAAATCTGCGTGACAATATGAGCACTCTGGAGCTTGCGCTGAATATGCTCGCCGAAGCAACCACCACCGAATTGACTAAAACACAAAACCCCTATGGCTTGGAAGAAAACAGAGAAGTAGCGCAAAGCGGCGGCAAAATTGCAGGCGACGCAAGGAAAAATATCGAAGCACAAACAGGTAAGCCGGTTATTACCTCCGATAATGCCGCAAGACTGAATGAAGTTGTTACAGGAATGATAGAGGGTGTTGCAGGTAAAGATGAAGATTAAATGTTTACTAACAAATTCAACAGAATACAGGCAATTAAATTGTTGTGAAAACGGAATCTACACTTTGAAGATCAGCAAGAATTATACTTATTGGTATTATGATATTTGCGATTTGATTGATTTCTATAAAAACACAGGCATTAAGGTTATTTTACATATAGATGAAACTGATTTATCTCTTGCGAGAAAACTATACGGCAACCATAAATTCAATGAACACACTTTAAGAAATTATGAATCCGAAATTATGGTACATAGTACACCTAAAGAAAATGTAGAAAGCATTTTACTTTCAAGGAAACTGAAATCATGGAACATACTGAAATCAGAAAAACCCAATTGGGAAGAACAACCGATAGGTGCTTTGCTTGGCGATATTGATGATTTTTCAAACTATGTTATGCTTTCAGGTGTTTCTCAAAACAATGAAATTATTACCGCGTCAAAAACAAACGGCATTATCAATACAGACATAAATCAATCATATATTGCCGGAGCGAGATTTTATTTGAACGCAAAAAGACTTGCAGAAGATGGATTATTGCTTCGTGATGGCGCACACATTAAAGTCAGAGATTATATTGATTTGGAAAAGTATATGTTATGGTATTCCACTCCTGAGCTATTAGGAATAGATGAACATACCACACCTAAAGTATTTTTTGAACTATCCAACAAAAAGTTTATGAAATTGTAATTATGGACTTACGAACAACATTTAACACAGATGAATACAACTATGACAAATCACGTCCCGATTATCCGATTGAGTTGTTTGAGGATATATTTTATTATTCTAACCTATGTTCCGGAAGTAATGTCCTTGAAATCGGTATCGGCACAGGACAAGCAACCTTGCCTTTTCTCCAAAGGGATTACAAACTAACTGCTGTTGAGTTGGGCGACAGATTAGCCGAATATTGCAAGCAAAAGTTTTCTGCATTTGATAATTACAGCATTATCAATTCTGACTTTCTCAAAGCTGATTTGCCCAGAAAACACTTTAATTTGGTGTTTAGCGCAACAGCTTTTCACTGGATACCAAAGGATAGCGGATATGCAAAAATCAAATCGCTGTTAAAGTCAAATGGTGTTCTTGCGTTGTTTTGGAATCACCCATTTGTTAGCAATACAGAAGATAAAACCAATCTTGCAAGTATGGCGGTTTATCAAAAATACCGACCAAATGATAAGCCGCCGATACAGTTTGATGAATCCAAATGTCAAGTCATAATCAACGAGCTTGCTCAATACGGATTCAGAGATATACAATCAAAAATATATCGGCGCACAAGAACGCTGACAAGTGAGGAATATGTGAATCTAATCAGAACTTATTCTGATCATAACGCTTTGCCCGAACAGATTAGGTTTGCGTTTGAAAAGGATATGAAACAAGCGATTGATGAAGTCGGCGGGATAATCAATATATATGATACGATTGATTTGTACTTATCAAAAGTGTGCCCTCCCCGAAAAAATAGACAAAAAACGCAGGCAAAAAGCCGAATGAAAAGAATGACGAATATGATATAAAGTTGTTCTGTTCGACCGCATTTATTCCACGGTTCGCTTGACAATGAGCCTCTGAAAGTATGA
>JAFUUG010000719.1 GCA_017483905.1 Bacillota bacterium | reverse complement strand
GATATAGACTTTTCCATATTGTGAAGTGTGGATATGAGATTAGATACATGCGTTGGTATATCCCACTTTTCCGCTATCGTATATGTACCTGCGATATTAAATTGTACATCTTCGCCAAGTAAGATGATACTAAGTTTTGGCTTGATCCTCAAAATCTCGTTTACTGTTTGAGGAAGATCTATATCTTTGAAAAAGTTTTTTATAAAATCGTCTGTTATTATAAAAACCGTTGTTGTGTCATCATACGCATATAAATAAAATTTCTCCATATCCGTATAAACATTGAATATCCCATCATACATCGGGATCTCATTAAGCTTCTCCCTTGACATACCTATGCAGATCAAACGATTCACCGCCTTCCAGATTTAAGCTTTTTATGCTGTATATTGGTATCTTTACATCCTTATCGAGTATCTCTGACACAACAGCCGATAAAATATCCGAATCATATACCGCCATTCCCTCTATCGCTCTGTCAACAGATGCAAACATCATATTTGCCGCCGGCGGGATATGATGTGCCGTACTTATTGCGGATATTATATCGTTTTCAATTACCACTATCGTTTTGAAACTCGGTAAAACAAATTCAAGATTCGTTTCAAATATAAAATAATCGATTTCTTTTTTAAGTACCGAAAATACTGCATTTACAACAGCGAAAACCTGATAATGCTCGTCCTTATCTTCGGATGTTCCCGTTATGCAGATAAGATTTTTTTCACTCTCACGAATTTTCTTTATCATATCGAGCGGATCTGTATAAAACAGCTTTATCGGTATTGTGTCGCATTTGATATTTCCCTGCTTAAATATATACGAAGCCGTAAAATAAACCATATCGGTATCAAAAAACACCGTTTTACCATAGCCTGCGGCAAATTGAGAAAGTATAACAGCAAAAACACTTCTTGTAGTGTCGTTTAATCCGGTTATCTGTATCAATCTGCCGTTTCTGATTATGGGAAGTATATCATTTTCGGGGACTTTCTGATCCTCTATATCAAAAAGCCTTTCTTCTTCCGTATGAACAACTTCCTTTTCTCCGAATACAGGTTTATTTCTGTTGTTTTTTATAAACTCGCTTCTTCTATGGCGTATTACTTCTTTTCTCTTAACCGTCTGCCTGACATTCTCTGCATCCCCACGCAGAACGGATAATAAAAACTCCTTTTGCAGCTCGCCTTTTATGATATTTACATTACCGAGTGAGCCCTCTTTCACAAGAAAATTTATTCTCTCAATATTTGTGCTGTCAAACGGAACGATAAATACTATTTCATCTGTCTTGAAAAACACCGATGAAACAAGCTCTACAAGTGATGTAAACGAAGAACTTGGATTATGCCTGACTACATCCTCCGTTATGTACAACCTATCCGTTCGTATCGGAGTTGAGGACACAGTTTCAATAAGCTCCTCGAAATTTGAGTATATTTGCATTTTAAGTTTCGGAAACGTAGCCGCAAAATTTTCGTCTAAGATAGTTGATACTATAATTTTTCTATCCACTCAAATTCTCCCTCGCTTTCGCTCTCTATCTCTTTTTTCTTTGGCTTGTATTCCATGTCATAGCCTAATATTTTATTTGAGTAGTATTCACCTTTTGAAAATCTGCCCATAAATATATCTTCAAAATCAACATCAGATGTCAATGTCCTGTTAAGTACAAAAGAAGCAAGCTCTTTGTCTGCCGCTATGACTTCTCTATACGTCTTTTTATCGAGCATCTTGCATCCGCTCTCTATGCGGGCTTTCAAAGCTGCTCTTTCATGTCTTTGTCCTTTAAGTTCAAATATCGTTACCGTAACAAGAGAATTATCCTCAACATATTTTTTGTTGTAATCTATTATCTCAAGCATATCCCTTGCTATCCTGCTGTCCGAAAATGCCGAAATATTCTTATATCTCTCCGATAAGGTAGAAGAATCCGAAAGATTGAATATATGAATATCAACAGGAAAATCCGATATAGTTGTAAAAAACTTTTCAAGTTCCGATGCCCTTACGATAGGATCGGCTTTATTGCCGTTTTTGCAGTATAAAAAATACGATATATCCCCGTTTGCATATTCCACACACCCATCGGGATGTATTCTTCTCACTCCCGTAATATCATCTATCTTGGTGTATTTTTCAAGCTGCTCTCTCTTAAATCTCTCTGTTCTTTCTTTTTCTCTGAGCATTACCCTTGCTATCACTTTCCAGCAGTAAAACAAATACAGCGGTACAAACACCCAAAGCACAGGTTTTACACCAAAAGAAGCCATCAGACTTAAAAGTGTATTCAAAAGCAGTATCAGCGGCGAAAATATAAGCAGGAGCGTTAAAAATAACGGTGCTGTCCTTCCCTCATTTCGCCCATTGAACATTTTAGGATTTAGCAGCATATTAACAGTATCGGGACGATATTTCTCAACCTCTTTTTTCACATAACTCCTCTTTTCCGAAATAAACTATGATACAAACCGACAACATTACTTAGGTCTTTTACCTCTGTTTTCTTTTCTGTAATCGTCGGAACGTTTCAGTCTGTTGTAAATATCCCAACCGCTGTGAGAATCTTCTTTGCTTCGTTTCTCGCTGTTATTCTCGATCTTGCCTGTGGATATTGTCTTTATATTAAGCGTTTTTAAGAGAATCGCATTCGTAAACGCCGCATCTCCCATATCACGCCAATTTATAACAAGTACAACGGTTATCCATATATAAAGAGCCGTATATATCATCTGCATTATAAGAAACAATATCAGCCTTACAAGACAAGGCAATGCTTCGGGAAGTATCATAAATATTTTCAAACCAAGTGCATAAGAAATATTTATAAATGCCAGTATCAGCATAAATTTGATAAATCCCATTATATTTGCGGTCTTTTTATTAAACAGTACCCTTAACACGACAAGAGATGCTATCAGAACAATAAACGCCGCTATCGTAACAAACGGCTTTACCATACCGAGTATGAATGTAACAAGGGTTATTATTGCTCCAATATATACTCCCGCAAGTCCCGATGTAAGAAGAATAAACTTAGGATAGCTGTACGGTGATGCTGCCAGAACAAGTCCTGTATCTGCCGAACAAAGTCTTATTATATCTTCTGTTGATATAGACTCTATCTCTATTTTTTGAGGACCGGAAACATTAAGAAGTTCATTATACTTTAACGACAAGTCAAGTGCCAATGCTTTTAATATCGTTTCATCGGATATTCTGCCTATGACCTTGTTATGGTTTTTTATCCAAAGTATTGCTTCATTATCAAGTGCTTCAGATAGTTCTGCTATCCTTTCGTCATCGCCTGCAAGTTCATCAGCGTACCACTGACTGTTTTTGAAAGGTGTACGGTCAATAAATACATTCCTGCTCTCATAACCCTCACTTCCATATATAGCAAATATCCCAGCCTTGTCATAAAGTGCAAAATCTTTTATTTTGCTGTCCATATCGGCATAATCTTCTATATTTGAAAGTATCTCATCTCTTGTAAGATTAAAGGCATTCGAATTGAAATACCTCTCGGTCAGACCTATTGACCTTATTCGCCCATCTCCTGTTACCTGAATACCATAATCATAAGAATCAATTATATTGTTATATTGATTTATGTTATATATCAAGTAATCAAGTATAGCGTAATAAGGCATTCTGAAAGATATTGCAGGTTCGCCGTCAACAACTTGTTTAAGCTTGTGAGTATCAGTATCGACATATATCTGTGAGCTTGCAAACAGATCATCAATACTGTGATATAATGCTCCTCCACGCAGTTCATACTCACTGACACCTGTTTCAAGCGAATATTCGATTTCCCTTGCATATATGTCTTCCATTTCCTTTACATCAAAAACATCTATCATAGCCTTAATATAGCTTACATAATCAATATCTATATTTTCGACTTTCAGCGACAGTTTTGAATTTATGTTTGGATTGTTCGCCGATATGATGCCAAGTTCAACATTATTGTTTCGCTTTTCTTCGTTAAGCATCGCTATCGTTGAAGCCTCATCCTGTAATAATGCCCTTGTCACCGTATAATACGAATATTTATACACAATGGGAAGTGCAAAAATACAAACCCCTATACAGGAAAACGCAACCACTATTTTAAGCAGTGTACCAATACCGAAATTTTGTCGTGACGCAGCAAGATATACCTGCAAAAGAGCATATACGGTAAACACCACTATCAAGATCTTATAAATAAAAAATGTAATATATTTAACTCCGTCCATCGTAGTCAGGTCGGGAACGGTTATAAGAGAATTTTCGGAAACAGCAGATAGCTGATCCACAAGTCTTTCGTATTTGAGTGCCTGTGATAAAGTTCCCCTATCGAAATTTATACCTTCGTTAAGTGCCTCTTTTTCGTAATCTATATTTTTAAGTTCTGCACCTCTGAGCACTTGATATAGAATATCGGATATATTACTTTCGACATTTATAAAGCCATTTTCCGCTGTGTATGCTTCTTCCGAAACATTATCCGTATATGCAGATAAAGCCAAGTTATAAAGTACCATCGCAGCCGATGTATTTACGGTATCTATCTTCGCAATATCCACCTTGCCTAAATCCGTAACTACCATAACAGGATCTAATATAAACCTATTATTTTCTTCATCGTCAATAAGTATTTGCTTAGGCTCTGTTCCTGCAAACGCAGGATAATCGGTAGTATAATTCATACATTGCTTATCAATATTGATATATGTCTTTCCAATGTATGCCGACTTCGTTTTCTCATTTTGAGTTATATACTCCTTTTTACCATAAGAAGACAAAAATGCCGCATTCAAGAGAGATATATTACTGTGCAAAGTTGAATTTGCAGCAAAAGGCACTACAACTATACCGCTTTCCGTAAGTATGTTCCCGTATATATCAACAAATACGGGAGAATCAAGGTCGAGTACGGCATCATACCTTATCGGGTATGTTTCCTCGATATTTTTAAGCAGCAGCCAATTAAACTGTGAATCTGCATAAGCTCCTCCGTAATCATTCGGAGATGAACGGAATATCGGTTTATTTTCGGAACCCGATATTATTTTTCCTAAATCGGAGTCTCTGAAAACATCAAGTACAAAATCTATCCCATACCACTTATTGACCGAATATGCGGTATCATCGAGAGTATCAAGAACTTCCTGTGTAAGAATATCATTAAGTGCCTTTGACCCCAAAAGAACCACCTGATTGATCTTACTCTGTTTTATATCAAAATCACTTTCGATCCAATTAGGGAAAAACATTTTGATACTGTTATACTCGGCAAGATTTTTGGAAAGCTCGTTGACATCATCTTCGCCTATAGTTTCCATACTGCCGTTTCTTTTGAGTATAGGATCTTCTTTTATATCCCTTTCATCAGATGAATCTTCTTTTCTTTTAAGTGCATTTTCCGATATTCCCTCAAAAGCACCCGTAATTATATCTCCAATACTGTTAATGCCTTTTACGGAATTAATCGCATCCTGCACATCTGTGTAAGTATTTACTGCTTCGGCAAATGTGGGCGGGAGTATCTTTACAAGCTCTTTTCTCTCGTCTTTTGTCATATCCAGGCAATTTCCGTAGCTTTTTATAGGTCCGCTTTGAAATGCCGCAATAACAATATCCGTCCAAGCTCCCATATCATCTCTCATATCCTCCGTAACATTTACTACATTTCCATCAATATCCAAAAGATTACATAATACAGGAATATTTTTTGCCCAGATTTCCTTGTATACAGTTCCGGATTCGTTCAGCTTATTAACTGTAAGCCCTCTGATAAGAGCCATTTTCTTATATAATTCCCCTTCACTTGTATCTGTTCCTGTCGAGTACATCCACCTGACAGTATCGGGATCAACAACTGCATATTTTGTTTCTCCCGATTGTGTCTGCCACGCATTGTTATCCGTTATCATAAACCATACAGCTTCCCATGCACCGTCAGGTATATATTTATCGTCAGTTACCGCAAGATCATACAGAAAACTTGCAAAAATCATATCTCTGTATTGTTGTTCTATTGAAAAAGAATATATCACATTTCGTAAATTCTTTACTGCCTCCGGTGTACCCTGAAAATTTACTCTCTTATATAAAATAGATTGAGATATACAAAAATCAATAAACTTGGTATGCTGTCCTCTATCAATATAAAAGTGCATAACATCTCTGAAATAACTTTCACTATATAGTGTTTTCGGTATACTTATCTCGTTGCTTTTATAATTGTCTTTATTCGCCCTCAAAGCCCAGCCAAGACAATGCATTATATAGTAGCTTACAGGACTTGTACTGTTCGAAGAAGCTGCATCAAGATATTCCTGCACGTTTCCACTTCCGCCATAAGATTTAAGCAAATTCCCCTCATTTATTGTATCCTCTAAGTCATCCTGATACGGCATATAGCTTTCGGGGTAATATGTTGACGGTGCCGAAAATTCATCGTTATTTTTTGCGTTTTCCGCAGCCTTTACCCATTCCTTTGATGTCATAGATGATACGGCAGCATAAACGGTTTCGGGAGGAAAAATAAGGTCAAGCAAAAATGTATCTGCTTTTACTACTTCCTCGACTACAGGTTCTTTTTCCTCGGTAGTTATTTCTGTTGTTTCTTCGGTAGCTTCCGCCGATTCTTCCTCCGTACTTTCTTCACCTTTCAAAGTACCCGAATCATTTTTTGTACTGTCCGAATCATCCGGAAGAACTTCCTGATCCTCTGTTTTTTCTTTATCTCCGTCATTTGTGTCGAGAGCTGACATCTTGCTTATTTTTATATCTATCCTCTCGTCATTTTCGGGAAAATTTATCTTTTCAAACATATCTTTGTTATAATACTTGGGATCCGTAACAAAAAGCTTTTCATCATCCGTATTCTCAATAAAATCTCTTAAAAGTGCGGGTCTGTATTCGGAAAGCTTACCTGTTACATAATACTGAGAAACAGCCTTGTTACTTGTAGAAATATAGACAGCTTTTCGCAGATCGCCGTATTTTGCATCAAACATCTTATAATTATCGGAATTTGCTATATCGCAGTTAGGGTTATCGTATATATTTGTTCTCATTGGAACATAAGTTGCCGACAATGCTTTTCCGATCAACATTTCACTTGTAAAATAATAGTTATCATTTATTTTTTGAAGAAAGTTTTCCGCAAGAGTTTTTGCACCCATTCCCGATTGCGTATTGGCAAATTCATCGCTGCTTTTCGTTACAAGAAGATTTGCTGCACCGTTTTTCTCTGCCTCGGCTTTCGCTTTCATTATGTCCGAATCGGCATTTGTTATCTGTGTATAAATATCTTTTAGCTTCTCCGAATATGTATTGTCCGTTTCTATCAGCTTTTTTGTGTAATTTTCAATATAAAGTACTGAAGAATATTTAAGTGCATTATCATTTTCTATCTCGTTAT
>JAFUUG010000718.1 GCA_017483905.1 Bacillota bacterium | reverse complement strand
TTTATTCAGTAGGAGACTATATGAAAAGCAATAATACAATAAACCTTACAACAGAAGACATCTTAGAAAATCCGTATAATTATACTTTAAAGGATATGATCCAGGTTATTGGAGAAAAAGAGGCTACTGCATTTTTTCACAAGTTATATTGTGAGAAACCAAAAAAAGAATACGCTACAATAAAGATTAAAGATAAATATCGTGGCAAGGACACCACTAAGTATGATTTAATACAAGTCACCGCACCGCAAAACAAGCCTTTTCCGTACCTATCCCCGATTTAAGGGCGTAAAGCCTAATATAAAACAAAGGGGATTGAAATATATGGTTTACGGCTATATTCGGGTATCTTCAAAGGAACAGAACGAGGACAGGCAGGTCATAGCATTACGGGAATTTGGCGTGGATGAGCATTGTATCGTTATTGAAAAGGCAAGCGGCAAGGACTTTGACCGTCTTAATTACAAGCGGCTTATAAAGCGTTTGAAAAGAGGTGACAGGCTTGTTATAAAGAGTATTGACCGCTTGGGTCGCAACTATGAGGAAATAATAAACCAATGGCGGCACATAACAAAGGACATTGGGGCGGACATAATCGTGCTTGATATGCCGATTTTGGACACTACGCAATTCAAAAGCCTGCTCGGTACATTTATCAGCGATTTAGTCTTGCAGTTACTCTCGTTTGTGGCTGAAAATGAGCGTTCCAACATCAGACAGCGACAGGCGGAAGGCATAGCGGCGGCAAAGGCAAGGGGCGTTCATTTCGGTCGGGAACGCAAGTATGACCCTGCGGAGTATTTCGATATTTACGAGAAATTCAAGCGTAAAGAGATACGCCAAAAAGAGATGATACGGCAAATAGGCTGCTGCAACAGCACCTACTATCGTATGTTAAAGGAATTTCGGCGTATGTATGCGGAAAAGCACGAGGGAGAATAATATGGAAATATATAGGGTATCTTTTTTCGGGCATAGGCGAATGGAACACTTCCGACTTGCGGAAGATATGGCAGTCGATCTGATATACAAGCTGATACACGAACACGAGTATATTGAGTTTATGGTCGGGCGTGACGGAGATTTTGACCAGATAGTGACATCAGCGGTCAAAAAGGCACAGCATAGCTACGCCGAGCATAGATGTGATTTAACGTGGGTAATGCCGTATGAAAAGGCTGAATTCACCAAAAATGCGGAAGATTTTGAAAAATACTACGATTATGTTATTGTATGCCCCGAAAGTGACAAGGTACACCCGAAACAGGCTATACAAGTACGCAACAGGTGGATAGTTGACAAAAGTGATTTAGTGGTGTTTTGGGTGGAGAATAATTCGGGCGGTGCTTATATGACTATGAAATATGCGGAAAGAGAACAGGCGGAAATGATAAACCTTGCAGACAAAGTCGGAATAGAAGAATAATACTGTATTTGGCGATTTTTCACATTTTACGTTTATAATTTTTTTACATTTATTATGTTGAATATTTCGGAGATTTGTGGTACTATGTTTTTATGAGAAGTGTTTAGTAATAAATGTAGAAAATAAAGGAAAGACAATACAAAGGAGGCTTAAAAATGAGCAATGTCAAAAAAATTTTTGCCGTGTTGTTTGCAGTTATGGCGGTAATGCTGATGAGTACGGCGGTATTTGCGGAAACGAAAGAATATAACCTATGGGTCAAAGGTGTGCAGGTAACAAGCAGCAACGCCAATGATATATTGGGTGACGGAGTTTTCAGCTATAACGCCGATACAAAAACGCTGACAATAAGCGGCGATTGTACCTATACCGGTAATTATCATAAATTAATATCCAACAGTGGTATAAAAGGTCTTACCATAAATGTGGCAAAGGACTCAACATTGAAACTTTCTTCTAACAGCGATATGATCTCATCGGTAATAGGTACCGATAACGATATGACTATAACAGGTAGCGGAAAATTGACGCTCATTTCGGAAAATAGCACATCCGAAAGCAGCTGCGGCATATCTGTCAGTTATAAGTCAACATTGACACTGGAAAATGCCAGTATTGAGATCATTGAAAAAAGTATTTATTCATCCTATGGCATTAGGGGAAGCAGAACGGAAAAATGTATAATCAAAAACTCCGATATAAATATTGATACCGATGATACCAAGGGTATAGCTATAAACGACTTTATAGAACTTGAATTGTACGACTGCAAGGCAGTAAGCCCCGAATATGCTGTTTTAAAAGGTGCTTCGTACTACGACACCGCAGGCAAAACCAAATTGTCTGACGTAAAAATCGGATGTTCGCAAGGCAGCAATGAAGTTTCTGAAAGCATTGAGTATGGTATTTTGATAGATAATATCATAGTAACTTCGGAAAATGCTGAAGATATTCTCGGCGACGGAAATTTTGAATATGACCCTGCAAGCAATATTCTTTACCTGTACGGAGGAACTGATACAAGTATAAGCTGCAATCAGGATGACCTCACTATAAAGGTCGAATGTGATTGCAGTATTGACTACTTTAATATAACAAGGAATACGACAATTACGGGAAGAGGAAAACTTACTACATATATTTCAACTTCTAACAGCAATAAAATAACTTTTGATAATGCCGATGTTGTTATTAGCGGCAAAAATTATGCCATTAATAATTTAAGCAATGCAAGTGTGGAGATCATTAATTCCGATATTACAATGTCCGGGGGAACAGCGGCAATGAAACTCAACGCCGGTTCCTTAACTTTAACGAATTGTACAGTTACCACTCCAAAAAATTTTGTGATAGGCGAATCAAACATATTTGAAAACGATGGCACAACACCTGCAAAGACAGTCGTAATAAAACATAATATAGACAAAGTTGAAACCTACGGTCTTTTTGTTGCGGGTACACAGGTAACATCAAATAATGCTTCCGATATTTTAGGCGACGGTGTTTTCAGCTACGAGCCTAACAAAGCAACGCTTTATATAAACGGCGATTATGAAAAAAACGGTGCATTATTCTTTTCAAACACAACTCTGATCGATAATAAGGATGTAAAAAAACTTACTATTGATATAACATCGGATTCTGTTTTTTATGTAAATTACGGCAGCTATGCTATCAATATAGCAAAACCCACAAAAATAACGGGCAGCGGAAAATTGACATTAAATCATAGATTCAACGGGTCAAATCCCCCTGCGGATTCTGCGGGAATATATGCACAGGCGGAACTTACATTTGAAAATGCAATAGTAGAAATAACCGATGAAAACGCTGCAATTTGGGCAACAAACGTATTAAATATAAATGCTTCATATTTAAAGGCTACTAACAAAAAAGGTAATTATTCGTCAATATATACAAGAGGACAAAATTCCGATATTATAATCAGCGGCTGTGAATTTATGGAGCCGACAGATGTTGATATAGAAACAAACCTTTACAAAGGAAAAACCATATTCGACACTAACGGTGCAGTTGTGCAGGATATTTTGATTTCTCCGTCCTGTACCGTTGCATTTAACGGCAACGGCGGCACAGGCACAATGGAAAGCAAAAAAATATCGACACTTGTGGAATATATTTTGCCCGAATGCACATTTACCGCACCGACAAACACAGGTTTTTACAAATGGCGTATAAACGGTAAATTATACAGTGCAGGCGATGAAGTGGAAATTAGTGATAATACGGTATTATATGCAACTTGGTATGTAAAAGAAGTAAGAAAAAAGGTAACGGAGCCGACAATAGGGGCAATGCCCGACAATACTATGACAGATGACACCGTAGTTATAAACGGAGAGCCTGTTAAGTTTGAGGATTACACCACAGTTCTGATTTCAAACTACGGCGATGAATTAGCCAATCCGCTTTCGGAGCCGTTTAAAATGAAAACCCAGTATAACTTTGTGGCGCATCTGTCGTTAAATAGTAATAATAGTTATTATTACAGCGATGATACACATTATTACATAAACGGAGACGAAGCTTCTCTTGATACAATTAACAGCGGTATAAAATATGCGATTATAAACTATACATTCCCTCCAATGAAATACCAACAGTTAGTTTTTGACAAAGAAAAAAGCAAATTTGAGGTTGGCGGAACACTGCATTTTGATACCGAAATCTTTGAAAGTATTTTTAATGAAATAAGTGCCGGTAGCGATGAGGCTATTAATGCTGTTTTTGAAGATGGATACTGGGAATATAAATGGTATGCAGATGATAAACTTGTTTATACAAGCAAAAATACAGATGATAATACGTATACCGTTTCTTATGACTGTTCCGGCAAAACGATTTATGCAGTTTTAAAAGTCGGTGATCAAACTGCGAAAAGTGAAGAAGTGTCTATTCCTGTGTATTATAAGAAGGGCGATATAGACCACGACGGATATGTAACGGACAAAGATGCAACATTGCTGCTTAAATACATAAGCGGCACATACACATTGACCGAAAACCAAAAGTCAGCCGCAAAAGCAACCGACAGCACAAAAGCGGAACCCGATATGCTTGATGTTGTGTGGATATTAAATAATAAGACACACACTTGATTTTGGCTGATAAAGAGGATACAATAAGCAAAGGACAGCACACGCTGTCCTTTTGCTATGTCTGTCTATCTTTCTCCCCTTGCCGCTTCGGATTTTCGATAAGCCTTTTACGCTGTTTTTCGGAATTCACTTTCTGCATATTTCGGATTTTAATTCTTCCCGACAGGAAAAGATCGGCTTGCCGAAACTTCCCCAAAACAAAACGGCGGTTTCGTGAAAAATGATATTCGCCATATCAACAGGACATAAAATTCAAAAATGGTTGCTTATGTCCATACTTGCTATGTATTAAATGAGATTTTCAACAAAATTTTTCCGCAGGAAAACATCGGGGTCTGGGGTGCGCATCCAGTAAACTGTGAGTGGCTTGCCTATTTGGGGGTGTATTGGGAATTTGTGATTTTCACAATACCAATTTCCCCAAACGGCACGACACTCGCTATGTTTACAAGAATAAATGTGACTATTCTAAAAACAAGAGGACTGCTGATTTCTGAAAAAATATTTCCTGCTCAACATTTTTTGCCTGTTTTGCAAGAAAAAAATTTATACATAATTCGATTTTGATAGGTCGCATAATTTAAAAAACATAACAGATTTTTCTGTA
>JAFUUG010000069.1 GCA_017483905.1 Bacillota bacterium | reverse complement strand
TCCAATATTCATAAAAGCAGCCCCTTTCTATACACAATTATATTATCCTTTAGGATAAATTTTAATGTGCATATTGGGCTTGTTTTTATTAACTTATAGGTTTATAATGTATTGTAAGATACATATCTACATATTTGAGGTAAAATCATGGAAAAATCACACTTGAAAGCCAAAACATGCTGTTTTACAGGTCATAGGAATATTCCCGATAATGAGATTGAAAATATTCAGTTTCGATTAAAAGCTATCCTCGAAACTCTGATAAAAAGCGGTATAATCTTTTATGGGTTTGGGGGCGCATATGGTTTCGATGTTTTATCTGCAAAAGCTGTGCTTAATATAAAAGAAACAAATCCCTATGTAAAACTTATATTGGTACAACCCTGCTTAAATCAAACACGCTTCTGGTCTGATAAAAATATCGAAGAATACAACCTAATAAAAAGTAAATGCGATAAGGTCAAATGCCTATCCGAAAAATATTACAATGGCTGTATGCAAGTAAGAAATAAGCACTTAGTAGAAAACAGCAGTGTATGTATAGCCTATCTTACCCAAAATAGTGGCGGTACACTTTTTACGGTCAACTACGCCCGTTCTAAGGGTCTTAAAATATACAACTTAGCCGACGACAGCATACTTGATAGCATAGCGACACCTAACGCCGAATGAAGCTATATAAGTGTCTTTAGGGAGTATTTCTTTTTATTTCATGTATTTTATCATAGATAAGAGTAAAGCCGTACTCGACAATCTTATCTATGAAATATTTGCTTTTACAGAACATTCCGAAATATGAAAAATATCATTATCCTTACCATGTTCTCCTTAACCCTGCCGCAGATGTAGTAACAAATCCAATGCTGCCAAATTCCGAAAAATAAGGATTGCTGTGATTGTATACATAGGCTAATTGACGATTTTCCTTTAAATCTTCTCTGTCCGTTTCCCATTCTTCATCACGATAATCACTAATAAAGAGATAGCTGTCTAAGATGCCGAAATTTGTAAAACTACGAATTACAACATAAACGAGAGCGTTGTTTTCTTTTTCGAAATTTTTGATTCGTTCAAGATCGTCACCTTCAGCCCAATAAAAAGCTCCGAATGGAGGCTCGCTTATGCTCACCAATCCCTTGTTCTTGAACTGCCTTATCGTCGGTTTAAAAATACCGATTTCCAGCATACGCTTGATTGCTTCCTCTTTCTTCTCTTCAATACTTACTGTCATTTTCGTTTCCTCCTCATAGATTCAAGATTTTAAATGATATTATTAAGGCCGAACAATAACTTATATGCTCGGCTCTTTTTTTTATAAAATATTTATTGTAGGCTGTTGTCACCGACCTCTTTGAAAAATAAAAAAGCACCTACCGATAAGTAGATGCCTGTAATTTCAGTTCTTTTCTTCTGTATATTTATTAAGTTCGCAGCTTAAACTATGCGGAACATTTCTTGGACCTCTTATTGCAAAAATATCATATTTACTCTTTAATATGTCAAATGTAAAATTATTCTTCTCATACCTATGTAATATTTCTATTTTCATCAGAGTATTTATTGTCAAATTCTTGTCTTTATACTCATAAGGAATATCGCACTCAACAACCTTGCATTTATACAATATTGCGGATATTGGAGCTGCTACATACATAAATACAGTATCCCCGACATTCATTCTGCCACTTTGTTTCCATTCGATTATTTTCCTATCGTCAAAAGCATGTTCTATGTCGTAATACTTTGGATTTGCAGGAATAAGCCATTCTTTCGGAAGCCGCATCCTATCTTTTTTCTTTTTTGATGCTGTGACTTTATAGCTTTGATCTATCATGTTATATATTTCAGCGATAGGCACAGTACCGTCAAGCAGAATAGAAATCCAGTTACCTCTGCTTATGTGATACCCCTTGAAATAACCTTCCTGCCCAATAAGCATATCTCGTTCCATAGGGTCATCAAGCTTTACATTCAGTATATCAACTCGCTCATTTCCTGTAATTCCTAACTTATTTTTAGGAACGTCCATAATAACAGCATACCATTTATTATTGTTGATATGCCTCAATACTGCATAATTAGGGAATCTTCTCCATAAGTATTCCGGCACACTTGAATATTTTTTTGCCGCATATTCTAATACGGAATTTCTTAGTGAAAACTCATTCATAAGCTACCTCTAAAAAAACTTTTATAAATCAGAATTTAGCGATTAGAGCTTCATGAAAGACTTGATTTCTTGTTCCAAGAGACGAAATAC
>JAFUUG010000717.1 GCA_017483905.1 Bacillota bacterium | reverse complement strand
ATGTAGTACATACCGCATCTTTCAGCTTCTTCTTTGATAGAATCCTGAGCCTGTTTCTTAGTTCCGACGAAAAGAATCTCACCGCCGTCAGCAATTATCTCTGCAACAGCTTTGTATGCCTCTTCTACCTTCTTAACCGTTTTCTGAAGGTCTATAATATAGATACCGTTTCTTTCAGCAAAAATATATTCTGCCATCTTTGGATTCCATCTTCTTGTCTGATGACCGAAGTGAACACCTGCTTCAAGTAATTGTTTCATTGAAATTACACTCATTTTAAAATCCTCCTTAGGTTTATCCTCCACAGACTTTCAAGTACCGCCTTTGGGCAGTGCCACCCTCGGTATAGTCCGTGTGTGTTTTTTCACCGCAGACTATTTTAACATATTTGTTGTAATAATGCAAGCTTTTTTTAAAATTTTTCTAACCTATTTTTTTGTTGTATGTTTTTTTTCATTTGATATGGATTTTTATTTTCAGCAATCCTCGACATTTATTTATTAAAAATATTTAATTACAATTTTTTATATTCTATATTGTAATTTTTTGAAAAATTTATTATAATAGTAAACAGGAAATTTTTTTGTATATGTTTATCGTTCTTATCCCGAACGAAATCTACATAATATAGAAAGGAAAAAAATATGGCTAAAAGAACTGATATCAACAAAGTACTTATAATCGGCTCAGGTCCTATCATAATAGGTCAGGCCTGCGAATTTGACTATTCCGGCACACAAGCTTGTAAAGCATTAAAAAAACTCGGTTATGAAATAGTCCTTGTAAATTCAAATCCCGCAACTATTATGACAGACCCTGAAACAGCTGATGTAACTTATATTGAACCACTTAATGTTTCTCGTCTTGAAAAAATAATAGAAAAAGAAAGACCCGATGCACTTCTTCCCAACCTCGGCGGGCAGTCCGGACTTAATCTTTGTTCCGAACTTTACAAAGCGGGAATACTTGACAAATACAATGTAAAAGTCATAGGCGTACAGGTAGATGCGATCGAAAGAGGAGAGGATCGTATAGAATTTAAAAATACAATGGATTCCCTCGGCATAGAAATGGCGAGAAGCGAAGTAGCTTATTCCGTAGACGAAGCACTTGCTATCGCCGATAAACTTGGTTATCCGGTTGTTCTGCGTCCTGCATATACAATGGGTGGTGTAGGCGGCGGTCTTGTATATAATAAGGAAGAATTACAGACAGTATGCAAAAGGGGGCTTCAGGCAAGCCTTGTAGGACAGGTTCTCGTTGAAGAATCTATTCTTGGCTGGGAAGAACTTGAGCTTGAGGTCGTTCGTGACTCCGAAGGCAATATGATAACAGTCTGCTTTATAGAAAATATAGATCCTCTCGGTGTTCATACAGGTGATTCATTCTGCGCTGCACCTATGCTTACTATTTCAAAAGAATGTCAGAAGAGATTGCAGGAACAGGCATATAAGATAGTTGATAAAGTACAGGTAGTCGGCGGTACAAATGTTCAGTTTGCCCATGACCCTGTATCTGACAGAATAATAGTAATAGAGATAAATCCTCGTACTTCCCGTTCTTCCGCACTTGCGTCAAAGGCTACGGGCTTCCCTATAGCACTTGTTTCCGCAATGCTTGCAACAGGTCTTACCTTGAAGGACATACCTTGCGGCAAATACGGTACACTTGATAAATATGTTCCCGATGGTGATTATGTAGTTATCAAATTTGCAAGATGGGCATTTGAAAAATTCAAGGGTGTTGAAGATAAACTTGGCACACAAATGAAAGCCGTAGGCGAAGTGATGAGTATAGGAAAGACTTACAAAGAAGCTTTCCAGAAAGCTATCCGAAGCCTTGAAACAGGAAGATATGGTCTTGGTCACGCAAAAAATTTCGATTCTCTTTCAAAAGAAGAATTGCTCCATATGCTCATAACTCCATCTTCCGAAAGACATTTTATAATGTATGAAGCACTCAGAAAAGGTGCAACAACAGACGAAATATTTGAGATAACAAAGGTTAAACATTATTTTATAGATCAGATGAGAGAACTTGTGGAAGAAGAAGAAAAACTCCTTGAATCAAAAGGCTCTCTTCCCGATGATGCCGCTCTCATACAAGCTAAGAAAGACGGTTTCTCGGATAAATATTTAAGCCAGATACTTGAAATTTCCGAAGATGATATAAGAAACAAGCGTATTTCTCTCGGCGTAACGGAAGCATGGGAGGGTGTTCATGTGTCGGGTACGGAAAACAGTGCTTACTATTACTCTACATACAATGCAGAAGATAAGACGACTGTCAGTGATAACAAAAAGATAATGATACTCGGTGGCGGGCCTAACAGGATAGGACAAGGTATCGAATTTGACTATTGTTGTGTTCATGCAGCGTTGGCACTTAAAAAACTCGGTTTTGAAACGATAATCGTAAACTGTAATCCCGAAACAGTTTCCACAGACTATGATACTTCCGACAAGCTTTATTTTGAACCTCTCACTCTTGAAGATGTATTAAGCATCTATCATAAAGAAAAACCTCTTGGTGTCATTGCACAGTTTGGCGGTCAGACTCCTCTCAATCTTGCAGCCGATCTTGAAAGAAACGGGGTAAAGATTCTCGGAACTTCTCCTGCCGTTATAGACCTTGCAGAAGACAGAGATCTTTTCAGGGATATGATGGATAAACTTGAAATACCTATGCCTGAATCCGGTATGGCTACCAACGTAGAGGAGGCAATAGAGATAGGAAATAAGATAGGATATCCTGTTATGGTTCGCCCTTCTTATGTACTCGGCGGAAGAGGTATGGAAGTTGTTTATGATGATGACAGCATGAAAGACTATATGGCTGCGGCGGTTGGCGTAACACCCGACAGACCTATCCTGATAGACCGCTTCCTCAATAATGCGCTTGAATGCGAAGCAGATGCTATTGCAGACGGTACTCACGCATTCGTTCCTGCTGTGATGGAACACGTTGAACTTGCCGGTGTTCATTCGGGTGACTCGGCTTGTATAATACCATCTGTTCATATAAGTGAAGAAAATCTTAAAACAATAAAAGAATATACAAGAAAAATAGCCGAAGAAATGCACGTCAGAGGTCTTATGAATATGCAGTACGCTATTGAAAAAGGCAAAGTGTATGTTCTTGAGGCAAATCCAAGAGCATCGAGAACTGTTCCTCTTGTATCAAAGGTATGTAATGTAAGAATGGTTCCTATTGCGACAGATATAATAACAAGTGAGATCACAGGAAGAAAATCTCCTGTTCCGGAATTAAAAGAAAATAAAATACCATACTATGGTGTAAAAGAAGCCGCCTTCCCATTTAATATGTTCCCTGAAGTAGACCCTATCCTCGGACCTGAAATGAGATCTACAGGCGAGGTCCTCGGATTATCTGCTTCCTACGGTGAGGCATATTTCAAGGCTCAGGAAGGTGTTCAGTCAAAACTTCCTATGGAGGGCAATGTACTCATATCGGTAAACGGAAAGGATAAAGCAGATATTGCAGCCGTAGCTAAGATATTAAATGAAAACGGATTCAATATATTTGCAACGTCCGGAACATGCGATCTTATAACTCAGGCAGGTGTTCCGGCAACAAAAGTAAAGAAAATATATGAGGGTCGTCCTAACATACTTGATTCCATAACAAACGGAGAATATGCACTTATAATCAATTCCCCTATAGGAAAAGCGAGTGTACACGATGACAGTTATTTAAGAAAAGCTGCCATAAAGAGCAAAACTCCTTATATGACTACAGTTGCCGCTGCCAAAATAGCAGCCGAGGGTATCGCATATCTCAAGAAAAATCAGACAAGTGAAATAAAGTCATTGCAGGCTCTTCACAGTGAAATATCAGTATAACACAAAATTAAAGCCTTGCCCGATAATTTCAGGCAAGGCTTTATTTAAAATAAAGAGGTAGAAATATGGAAGAAAAAACAACTAAAAAAGCAGGAAAATTCTCCGGCAAAGGTTATTCATTTTATATGCGGCTATTTGGGATTTGTTCTTATAAGTTTACATCTTGGCTTTCACTGGAATATTATGGTTTCAATGGCAGGAAAAATATTTACAGATAAATCAAAAAAACGGACATACATTGCAAGGCTTTTTGCTGCAGCTATTGTGTGTTACGGAATTTATGCAGCAATAAAAAGAAATTATTTTGAATATCTTTTTATGCTCAATCAATTTGCTTTTTTCGATACAAATGAACCTGTAATATTTTTTATAGCCGATTATATGGCGATAATGGGAATATTTGTATGTATAGGGCATTATACCGGTCGAAGTATGATCAAATCATCGTAATTTTATATCATATTTGTGAGATGTAAAGCGAATATCCATGAAAATATTACAATAATCGATATAAAGAATGCCATTTGCTGTAAAGTTCATCTATTCCTGATAAAAAAATTGTTGAAGTGACTGTAAAATTATTATATAATATATTTTGACAGACATTTTTAATGTCATTTACAATAAATAACGAAAGGCGGAAATAAAATGAAAAAAATAACGGCAATGGCACTTTCTCTTGTCTTAGCCGCATCTTCTCTTGTCACTGTAAGTGCGGAAAACAAAAGTATCACACCTCTGCCGACGATAGATTTTTTTGCAGACAACGATATAAAACTTATCTCATACGGCGGTTGGCATGAAAGTCTGTTTGCAGTATGGGAAAATGATAACGATATAAAGAATACAAAAGTATATTACAAAAAATCGTCTGATCCTGATTACAAACAAGCGGACAGTGAGCTTATAAGACCGCTTGGAAGCGGTGCGAGGGCTGATATTACAGGTATTTCTCCGGGAAAATATGATATAAAAATCGTTCTTTCAAATGGAACAGAACTTACCGAAAACAATATTATTGCAGATAATTACGACCGATCGGGTTATGCCTTTTTCAATAATGAAACTCTTGGCGGATACAATGCAGATGGCACACCTAAATCAAATGCGGATATAATATATGTCACAAATGAAACAAAAAATACAGTTACCTATAACGGCAAAACAGGTATAGGCAACATATTGAGAAATGCTTCTAAAACAAGCAATCCTCTCATAGTTCGTTTTATCGGAACGGTAGATACACAAACGAGAGATTCAGACGGTACGAAAACAACCGATAAAAACAACGGTGTAGTGGCAATAAACGGTCTTACCGACAGAGTAAGCTCGGGCGGTGATGACAGTTATTTTAATATGTGCGATATTGATTCCGCAAAAAATATAACACTTGAGGGTATCGGTACAGATGCAACTATCGAAAAATGGGGATTCACATTCAGTAAATGTAAATATATTGAAGTCAGAAATCTTCATTTCACGAAATATCCCGAAGATGCCTGTTCTTTTCTCGGCAGTGATTCTTCTTACGGCAGTTATGCGTGGCTTCATAACTGCACATTCGATGTAGGTGAAAATAAATACGATCTCACACCTGAACAGGATAAGCACGAGGGTGACGGTTCAACAGATGTTGCCTATTTCAATAATGTAACATTTTCATATAACCGTTTCAACAATTGTCATAAAACTTCTCTTAACGGAAACGGAGATAAGGTAACTCAATATAATATCACATGGCATCATAACTATTTTAATAACTGCGGTTCAAGGCTTCCTCTTATCCGTCAGGCAAATATGCACAGCTACAATAATTATTTTTATCGTACAACAAATAATTGTATAGATTCCCGTGCAAGTGCATGGATATTTTCCGAAGCAAATTATTTTGAGGAATGCCCAAGTGCACTCAAAACAACAATAAATGCAACATATGGCGATCCTATAGTAAAAAGTTATAACGATGTGTTTGTAGATTCAAACATAGTAGATCTTACAGGAACAATACATATTGCAAACGACAGAACAGAAACATATTCAGCAAGCGGAAGCACAAATGCAAATAAGAATCTTTATCCTAATTTTGATACAGATTCAAGCAAATTCTATTATAAGAACGGTGCAAGCGACGTATTTCTTCTTCAATCAGCATCTGAAGCTAAAGAAAACTGTATCAAAAACAGTGGTGTAATGAAAACAGACGGATATACTCCTGTAACTCCCGTTACAGAATCATCAACAGAAGTATCATCTGAAGCAACGACCGAACAAAAAACAGAAGCAACTACAGAAGCAGTTACATATTTGACTCCCGTAAAAGTCTACGAAGCAAAAACCGATATAATACTTGACGGCTCTTCCTCTTCGGGCGAAAATTCCGTAACATACAGAGAAAAAACGGATGATTACTATATTCTCGATCGTTCCGATAATTCAACTACAATATGGGAGATACCATTTGAATCCCAAGATAAAGGAACAGTGGTAATAAAAGGAAAAGTCACACCTGTTGTTGAAGCTTCAAAGTGGGCATTTCTTCAGATCAGAGGAACTGCAAGCACAGGCACTGATACAGCAGTAGCATCGCTTTTATCAAATACTCAAAGACAGTTATGTCTTCAAACATCATCAGGAGAAACTCCGTTTGAATTTTCGATTGAAAAAAATAAGACATACGAATATAAATTTGTCATTGATCTTGATAAAAAAACTGTTTATTTTACAATAAACGGAAAAACAGTTTCATCTGAAACCGATACACAAAGTATTGAAAGCGTTTATTTTATGACAGCCAAAACTGCTGCCGACAGGGATATAATAGCAGATATGCCGGCTGTTATGAAGTCGGTTATAAATACCGGTAATTTATTAATAGGAGATGTTGACTCCGACGGAAAAATAACCAAGCAAGATGCTATCATTACAATGAAATATGTAATTGATAATGACCCGGTCGATTTATCCGACAACGAAAAGATTTGTGCCGATTTTGATAAAAACGGGATAATAGATTCCTCCGATGCAGCAAAAATATTTCAGATCGGGCGATTCTCGGAAGACTGACCCAAATAAAAGAAATGTTTCAGATTTTATGTAAATTTAAAAAATCAATATACAGTAACCCACAAAAGTACTTGTACTTTGGGGGTTACTGAAATAATTTTCCCTCTTTTAGAGGGATTGATATTTTTAGTCACTTGCATTAAAATGATATTGTCATATATGACTTGCCCTCTCTTTTATTTCTGTGGCTTTCGGAGAGGGCATTTTTTATGGTATTATTATGTGAAAATTAAAAAAGAATATAAGATGATCGGTATAAGTTCAGGCAAAACTCAATAATTATACGAATTATTTTCAAGGTGTTCATCCAGTTGGTTTTGAATATCATCGATAAGTTCATTTATCCCGGCAGCTTCCATTTCTGCTTTCATTATATGTTGAAAACTTTCATAATAAATTTTACGCTGATTATATCATAAATTTTTAATTTTAACAAGTAACTTTAACGATCCTACTCTGAAATGATCATACGATGATTTCTCTATATGCTGCATTTATGGCTGTTTGAGTCTTATAATCAAATTTTTCACAAACATTGTTTTTTGCAATATATTGATATATTTTTTTTAATTACATAATTTTTGTTGTTATGCTTTTCTGAATTTTCATCTCAAAAATTTTTTTCATTATTTTGACCATAAATATTGTCTATTTTTATGTATAAAGGCGTAGCATACGTATATTTTGCCTTTTTTGATTGTTTAGCTGAAAATAATTGATAAAATAATAACAGTGCTTGATAAGGGATTTTGTTGATATTGCATAATATGATTTTAAAAAAATAAGCCGTTTTTAACCATTTTAATTGTCAAAAAAATAACTTTTGTGCAATTATACTCACATGCTAATCGTTTTATAGCTGTTTCTTTTTTTATTTAAGTGCATATTGCACAATTGACATTAATTTATAGGTAATTGTGCACAATCAACCATACACTTTTTTGGCCTTATTAATGTTTACAGAGGAATGAAAAATATGCTAAACTACATTCAGAAACAAACAAAAAGCGTTTCAGATGACCGCAGACAATTATATACGACTCGGTAAGGTCAAATGAAATGCCTGCAACTAAATTAAATCGTAACATGCCAATCATTGTGGTTTTATATTAAAAGGAGGATTTTATCTCATGAAAAGATTCAAAAAACCGATTTCGTTAGTTTTAAGTCTTATGCTCGCTATGTCAAGTGCAGTTTGTGCCGTACAGTCTACAACAGTAGCTGCTATAGCTGCCGAGTCATCTTCTGTAAGCTGGAATTTCAGTAATTCAAATTTTAAAGATCTTGGTACAATATCAAGTGCGTTTACCGTAGATAACTTAAGATTCCATGCTACATCTTCCAAGACTATGCAAGTTAAATCGGAATCGGCTACAGTAGGAAGCAATTCATTTAAATATGCTCTTGCTCTCGGTGGTACGGGTACAGCTACTTACAGATCTGTTTCATTTGAGTGCAACGGTCAGGCTACTGTAAAAATCACAGGTCGTTCATCAGGTTCATCATCAAGAAAGCTTGTTATTGCAGATATAAACGGTAAAGAACTCGGAAGTGTAACATTAGGTTCAACAGCTGAACTTGCTACAGCTACGATCAATTATTCCGGTACGGTTTTTATCTACTCAGCAGGCAGCGGAATCAATCTCTACAAAATACAGGTTGATTCAAAGAGTTCATCTTCTGCATCAACATCTCAGGAAGCAACTCTTATAAATGATGGTTGGTATTACATCAAAAATATAAACAGTCAGAAATATGTTGAAGTTGCCAATGCAAACGACAGTAACGGTGCAAATGTTCAGCAGTATGAAGGCAACGGAAATGCTTGCCAGAAATGGTATGTTACTAATTTAGGAAATAACTATATCACTCTTAAAAACGGTATGTCAGGCGGAAGAATGCTTGATGTAGCAAATGGCGACAACTCAGATGGAGCTAATATTCAGATATACGCAGCAAACAATCTCGATCCTCAGACATTTAAGGTAAAGGAAGTTGCAAGCGGAAAATATGCGCT